>JAPKEA010000473.1 GCA_028822275.1 Planktomarina sp.
ACAAATTATTACAAGGATAAGCAATTAGATAACAAATTTGACGTAAAGTTTCCGGGTGGAAAATATTAATTGGTAAAAGATCATGAGCGAAGCGATAACAAAACTCCAAAACGAATACTCGGCTATTCCAAGTAGAATAGAATCATTTTTAATGGTCGAATCAATTGATGTTATCTCTCCTACCCAAAAGAAAGGGATATTGCTGGCCGCCGGTCTTGCAACTAATAACGGAGAAATCATCGGTAGTTACTTGTCAGGATTAAGCAAAGAGCTTAACAAAAATTTGATATATTGCGCTCTTATCGCTTGTGAATTTGCTAGAGAAGGAAGAAATATCCTAACTAACGAGAGCGAAGCGGAAGAGGGGAATTCTCAGAATTATTCCTTTAATACATTCCACGCTGAAGAAACACTAAATTTAAATGACCTGAGCATTGACTCTTATACAAACAAATATCTTCAACTCTGTTATTTGTCTGCGCTTGATATGTTTGACCATACCAAGTCTGTTAGCATCAACTTGGTACTAGCGGGGGAAAAAAACTGGGTTTTGAAGAATCCGCATTTAGTCTTGGGGCAGCAAGAAAAGTTCTTAGAGCTATTGAGGATGCAAATACGCTATACATCGACAGAAATGTACTCCTTCATGTGAGCAACGCTTCCATCGACATCAGAGATGTAAGTTTGATTACTCAATAGCAAAGACTCCGCACGCCCGACAGTCCCAGAAAATCTCAAAGTACGCTTATATGAGCTGTAAGTAAATTTTTCCTGCCTTGATAATACCTTTTCAAAGTAAAAATTATGGTCTCAATAAGGTCAAAATTGAGTGGGCTAAATGTTTAGCAGGATCAATTAAGCGCGGTTTTAAAAAGATTTAAGCGTCATTTGTTGTGGTTTAAAGCTGCTCCAAGATGATCTAGGGAAGATTGTCGGTGAGATTAAACCCCTCTCTAAAGATACACTATTTGCTGTTGGAGCCTACAGTGAGCTAGCTAGGCACCTTTTGCATTTTTCTAGCAATAGAAATGTGCAGTGGATTATACAAAAAGTAAATCGATCACTATAAAAACTCTATCGGTTGATGCCTCGAACTGTTGAAGAAAAATTTTTTGCTAGATTTGAGTTAAATGAAAGCAAAGTTAATGATGTTCCGGTTTTTTTTAGGGGTGGTCGTTCAGCTTAGCTATTAACAATTGTTATGGCATGTCGAAGTTGCTTCGGAGAGATCATCTCCATTGCCGTTAAAAAGAGGCCATGCTCGCGCAGGGTTGGCAGTCAAAAAATATGGCTTGGAATAACTGACCAACTAGGTATTCATAAAACATTGCTTTGCCATCAGAGTGACGGAACTGAATCGATTTTAGAGCCGAGTCACCGAAGAATTTTTCATTTCAACGGGTGTGGGGTATATCGGGTGGGTTTCTGCAAACAAATAATAAGGTTGGAGGGGGGTTAAATGTGGATATTTATTTTCCTTCAGATGGGAGGGGAAAGATTTCGTCGATTGAAAAACTTGCTATAGATATTGAATCTGCTGTGTCTAAAACCATATTGGTTGTTGAAGATGAGCACCGAGTACGTAGAGTTACTATTAGGGATTTAGAGAGCTTAAATTATAAAACCATCGAGGCTGGAAATGCAGCGATGGCGACGTCGATTATTGAATCCGGGGTCGACATTGATCTTATTTTTAGCGATATATTGATGCCTGGTAATATGGACGGGCGAATGCTGGGGGATTGGGTGAGGGAACATTACCCAAAGATAAAAATCGTTCTTACTTCTGGGTACAGACATAGCGAGGAAGGTGAAAAAAAACCATTAAGAGAGAAAGATTTAGAAGCTTTTTTGATAGTTAATAAACCGTATAGTCTCGACTTGTTGGCCGAGCGTATTCGGGCCGCGTTTGGTGACGCTTAGCGCGCGGCTATAAGATTCTTGCCGTAAACTTGTATCCAGCGCCCCGAATGGTTTTTATTATCGATGGCTTGTTAGGATTTTCTTCAATTTTTTTCCTCAGCTTACCAACCAACACATCAATGCTTCTGTCATTCGGCATCCAACCTCTTCCAGCAATTCTGTCCATGAGTTGATCTCTGGACATAACACGATTCGGACTTAGGGCGAGAGTTTTTAACAGTTCAAACTCGTGGCTCGTTAATATTGTTTCTTCCCCGGATGTCGATTTTAATTCGTGGGATGTGGTGTCCAGTATCCATTCGCAAAAACAGAGGATATCTAATTCTGTACCCTCGCTGTTTTGGGATGATTCTGTCACTCTTCGAAGGACGCTTCTGACCCTCGCTAGCAGCTCTCTTTCATCCACAGGTTTGCTCAAGTAGTCATCTGCGCCACCTTCTAAGCCTACAACTCTGTCTACATTATCACCAGTACCAGACACTATAATGATGCCGACCTTAGTCGTCCGTTGAAGCTGTCTGGTTAACTCCAGGCCATGC
>JAPKEA010000058.1 GCA_028822275.1 Planktomarina sp.
CGCGCATCGTCTACAACGATTTGAGCGCAGACCCTAGCGGCGTCAGATTTTGATCAAAGCGCGGAGTACTGCCCAACGCCCACAGAGCCCAATGATCGGCCACAAAACTTAAGGTGGCGACGTGCAAAAATATCTGGGCGCATTGGGGTAATCAAGGTCATCTTTTTGTCTGTGAAATCGTGGCGACATCACTTCAATACCGTCAGAACACACAGTGCACTTGAGTTCCGTCCACCTACGCCAGAGAGCACCATAACAGTGGACCAAAATCCCACTATGCATTAAAATTCAAAATGAAACACACATCGAGTGCACTCTAATAGCGCTATCACGAGAGCCTGAACAGCGTCATTCCGTCAAAAGTCTACTTTGGACGTGACAGAGCAATCCTGAAACAACGTGAAACAACCCAAAAAAAAGTTTAGAAGCACGGCGCTTGCAACACCTCAAACAAACCGCATAATGAACCCAATCAGATGATCCTAGATATTCTCTTCGTTAAAAAGCTAACGATTACAAAAACCCTGACAGCGGACACTGCTAAAGCAAGATTGAGGACAGCGATGCTGGGTAGTCTTTTAGTTGCAAACCTTATCGTGACTGCTGCTGCTTTTCTTCAGGCAAGCGTTGGGGTGGGCTTCGCGATGATTGCCGTCCCACTTTTGCTTTTGCTGGAGCCACAACTAGTGCCAGTGCCTATTCTAACGGCTATGACAGTACTGGCAGCAGCAATGCTGTTGCGTGAGCGATCCGCTTTTGATCGCGATGGCGCACTGGCATTGATACCCGGTCTTATGGCGGGCATTATTTTAGCAACGGTGATTTTACCACTGCTGCCGGTCACAATGGACGTGGTATTCGGCGCTCTGATCATTGCTGCGGTAATCTGGTCCGTTTGGGGCCCAGTCATCGACATGAACCGCAAGACGTTTTTTATAGCGGGTACGGTTGCGGGGGCGATGGGAACTGTTTCAGGTATGCACGGTCCCGCGCTGGCCATCGCCTATCAACGCTATTCCCCCGCGCAAGCACGTGCCACGATTGCTGGAATTTTTGTGATAGCCTCGACGCTTTCAGTCGCAGCGCTGCTGGTCATAGGCGCATCCGGTGGCGGCGATCTGGTCGCAGGAATCTGGCTTCTGCCGGGTACATTAATCGGATTCGGTGCAACATTCATCATACCCAGACCCACGCCAAAGCTTGCCCGTTTTGCGATGCTAGCCGTAGCATTCGTGAGTGCTTTGGCATTGCTCACCTACAGGTAGGTGCAGAGTGATATGCCTTTAAAAAGGCAAATTTAACAAAGCACAACAGCCCTTAGTGTATTTACCTGCGAAAGTCTGGTTACCAGCCTTAGTGGCCTCCAAAAACTCTTCCCAAATGAACCTACACAACCGACGCCACAGCATTGGCGTGCAGACCGAGCCCTCGAACGGCAGTGCGCAGCGCGTTGACTGCGCAACTGGATGGGCGATCAGCTACCAATTAATCCACCAAAAGCGATCTCTACAACCTCTGACCTTGGTTCTTGCTTCATGGCCTATTTTTTCAACCTCAGCATCCAAATGAAACTAATCCCCAATGAATTTACAAAACCAATATTAAAGGGCCGTGAACTTAGGCGCACGGCCCGTGATCCGCCCACCCCCAGTCCGGGATTCTGCACCCATGAGCAAGTATGGATTGGGCTAAGTAACCCCTGTAGCTGGCAGCCCAGTGCCACCCGGCAAAGGTCAGACTGCGGGTTAGGACTGAATTTAAGCGGAGTAAAGCTCAGTTGATGGGTGCAGGGCTAATTCCAGACGTCACCAAATTGCATAAAAAAGTTATCTAAGGCGTGTGCTAACCCAAAACCACACCAGTCCTTCGATCAACTTTTATTACCGTTTAAAAAACAATGCGAGACTTGGTCTGAGTGAAGACGCGCCTACTAGACATGACAAAGTTAATATAAACCACTCCATTAAAGTCACAGAAAAACAACGAGATTTATTTATCCATTGGCTGGTATTTGCCTACTTTCACCTTGAACCTTAGCAGAACAAAACTGCATCCGTTAAGGCACCGTCTTGTTATATTTATTTACTTACGTCAGGAGAATATTTCACGTAAATTAAACCTGTAATTTTCTAAAAATATGTTTATTAACTGCTTTAAATCGAAGCTGGTATGCCGATTATAACTATATTTGATAGTATTTTCACAGCAACACATCTGACAAGTACAGGCTAACAGGTGAGATGTCGGCATCTCGATCTCGTAGAGTATAATACCTGATTTACCGATCACATTTCGTATATTTGAATAAATTCAGGCCCCATTTTTGGCTATATATCGCTGTGTTGTAGCTTTTATTGATTGAATTAATTCAATTTCTTTGCTCGACAAAATGCGACCTGATTTTATCAGCGCTTGAATTTTAAAAGGGATATATTCATTTAGTTGAACGATAGAAATATTAGTATCGGCGAATGCTGCGACTGAAAACGGATCCACTATCGCGACACCCATACCCTCAGAAACCATTCGGATGGTCAGGGTGACTGACCGCGAGACAATCGTCTGAGAACAAATGTTTTCGGCTGGACCCGTGACCTGATCTAGGGCAATCCTGAGTGGGCTTTCTGGTGGACCTGATATAACTTCATTATCCTGCAAATCATACAAGCTGACGCTTTTTAGACCAGCAAATGGATGATCTTTGTGAGTTACAAGTTGCAATTTGCTCTCACCTAGTTCGATGCTCTGGATTCCGGATATTTCCGCCTCCCCAAAGGTGACAGAGATATCAATATTTCCTTTTACTATTGCAGCCATCTGGTCACTAAGCTCTGCCGTTCTGACATGTAACGGCCATTCAGGATAACGCTTTCTGATGTGTTTCAAAACTGAGGGAAACAAGACGTGGCCCAGCGGTAGGGCGCCACTTAAGACAAGTGACCGCGAACGCCCAGCCCTAAGGTCATCAGCTGACTTATTGAACTGATCAATCTGCTCAAGCACATTGATAGCTTCCAAATACAAGGAGTCAGCTTCCGGTGTTGGAAAAAGTCGACCACTTTCTCTCCGAAACAACTCCAGACCTGTCTTCTGTTCAAAACTGCGTAGCATTCGGCTAACCGGAGGCTGCGATATGTTTAATTTTCTTGCTGCAGCAGTCACACCCATATTTTCGTAGACCGACACAAAAACTTTTAAATGGCCTAAGCGCATGTGGTTCTTAACCTTTCAAACAACATAAAGCATATACCTTTTTGGTATTGGTTGCAGGATTATTAGTATTGGACAGCATCGATTAGTTCATCTTAGAGTTATTATATAATCAATTGAATTCCTACTCAGTCTTTTCCTGCTTTCATTTTATTAGGGAATTAAAATTCAAATGAACGGCACGTTGGTTCTGATCTATGCAATTACATCTTTAATGGCAGGGTCGGCGATTGCTTACTTCATTGGATCAACAGCAGTGCTGAGTTTCATCGCTGGCGGAAACAGCTTGTATCTCGCAATTCTGCCACAACGGTTGTTCAGTCAACTAGATGTTTTTGCCTTTTTGGCAATGCCACTATTCATTCTGACAGGAGAATTAATGAACCGAGGTGGAATTGCCGCCGCACTAATTGATTTATCGATGTCAATAGTTGGGAGGCTAAAAGGTGGGCTGGGCCACGTGAATGTATTAACGAGTGTATTTTTTGCCGGCGTAAGTGGCTCGGCTGTTTCAGATGCGGCTGCGCTGAGTACGACGCTAGTACCGGAAATGGAGCGCAGAGGATATACACGTGAATACGCGGCAGCGATAACAGGCGCGTCCTCAATCATCGGCCCAATTATTCCACCAAGCGTAATTCTTATTTTTTATGGAGCGCTTATGGATACGCCGGTTGCAGCACTTTTTGCCGCAGGAGTTGTTCCAGGGCTGCTGTTAGCAACAGTATTGATGGCACTGAACACATTTTTTGCATACCGCTATAATCATCCAGGAGGCAACGGAATTGACCTGCCAAAGTTCCTGCCTAGTTTGCTAAAAGCACTACCTGCACTTGGTCTGCCAGTCATTATCTTGGGCGGGGTCTTATTCGGAATTATGACCCCCGCCGAGGCAGCCGGTGTTGCAGTATGTGCTGCTCTGATTGTCGGCATTGCATATGGCAATCTAGGCATGACTGAGATTTTAATGTGCCTAAACCGGACTGCTGTGCTGCTGGGAGCAATCTTCATCATACTCGTCGCGATTTCAAGCTTCAGTTATTTGGCAGCACTGGAGCAATGGCCACAAAAAATTGCTGACCTAGTTGTATCACTTGGGCTCAGCAAACTTCAGTATTTGCTGGTCATAAACGTAATATTTCTTTTTGCAGGCATGGTCATGGATGTCAAAGCGGCTGTGGCGCTTTTAGCACCAATCTTTGTACCGGTTGCGCTGCAAATGGGAGTTGATCCCGTCCACTTAGGAATAGTCATCTGCTTCAACATTACCACAGGTCTGCTGTCACCACCTCTTGGAGCAGTACTCATTATAATCGCATCAGTTCTTGAGATGGACTACTGGACACTTATTCGCGCAACACTGCCATTTTTTCTAATAGAGGTTCTGTTGTTGGTTATTCTGGTTCTTGTCCCAGGGCTGACAACCGCGTTGCCGACTGCGCTTGGCCTTATGTAACTAAAATTAATTTAACCCAAAGACACCAGAGGAGAATACTATGAAATATCTTGCACTTACAAAGCCAACACTGACTAAAAAGATGACAGCAATTGCCATGGCCTTCATTTTTGCCACAGGCGCATCCTTTGCAAACGAAATTAAGCTTGCAATGAATGGAAAGGATGACGTCGCTTCGAATGCAGAAGCAGCCTATGCCCATGGATTTTCTGATAGCATAGCATCTCTCGGATCGAAAGTAATCATATTCCCATCTAATTCGATAGGCAACGAGAAAGAGCGACTTGGGCAAGTTTCGCAGGGTCTCATTCAGGTTAATCTTGCGACTTCAAGTACCCCAATTTCGATGAGTCCGTTCATGCGCGGGGTTACACTGCCATTTCTTTTCAATGGCGTGGATGAATTTGATAAAGTAATGGCTAATTCGGACCTAGTTGAGCGCATAAACAGAGATCTAGTGCCAAACGGTGTCCGCCTTATGGGGTTCAACATGTCCGGACTTGATGCCGGGATGCATAATACAAACCTTCCCGTGACCAAGTTGTTGGACATGTCTGAACTTCGTATGCGCGCAATGAACGCGTCACAGGTTAAATTTTATTCAGCACTCGGAGCAAGCTCGACCATTGTGTCATGGGCCGAGGTTGCAAACGCTCTACAAACAGGCATTGCACAGGGATACATGAACGCGCCCAATTCCTCCATACGAACAGGTCATACACAGTTTCTAAAGCATTTTACTAATATGGCAATTTTCCCTCCAGCGCGCCCAATTCTGGTATCTGAAGATTGGTATGCAGGACTCTCGACCAGTGAACGCGCTAATGTTGACGCTGCCAATTCAGCAGGTATCGCAGCCAACCGCGCTTGGCTTGTTGACTGGGCAGATAAAATATCCATAAAATTTTCTGAAGCTGGCGTAACCGTTTCGGACCTCGATGCCGGCGAACGTAAAAAATTCGAGGCTGCTGCCGCATCTACTTACGCTGAACTATTATCACCAGAAACTCTTGAGACCTACAAACAAGCGATTGCTACGGTCCGGAAATAGATAATTATCCTACGATGCAAAGGGCTAATCCAATGGCTGAGCTAATACTTGCAGCAAGTAATGCTGTGGATCACTGGGTGCAGAGAATTACAGCTATGTTTCTCGTCATCTTGGTTGGGTTAGTCCTCTTGCAAGTTGTTGCTAGGTATATTTTTAACTCTCCACCTATCTGGACAGAAGAACTGTCACGTTATGCGATGATTTGGGCTGGGTTATTGGGTGCCACAATATCGTTTAAACAAAAATTTGACCCATCTTTGATACAAGCAAAGACCACTGGAAGGTTACTTAAACTTGCAAAAAAGATAGTCTCAAGCTTGGCTGTTTTGATCTATCTGATACCTATCCTGTGGTACTGCGTATATGGGCCCAAAACGAATTTGCAGCGCGGCTTCTTATATCGTCATATGAACACATCTGCAGACGTAATGAGTTTTCCTACAATATTCGTTGCCATAGCAGTTCCATTTGCAGTTTTAGTAATTCTTCTACATCTGGCCGCTAGATGGGCTGAACCTATTGAACCCAAAATTATTGACAGGAGCCAACTTTGATGTGTGGTTTCTTAGCCAACTTGAAAATGAAAGGAACTAAATGGCTTTCGATTTAGTCTTCCACAATGCAACCGTTGTTGACGGCACAGGCAATGGTAGAATAACGGCATCCGTTGGGGTAAGTGCAGATATTATAGAAAAAATTTCAACTACTGGTGATTTTGATGGGCATCAAGTTGTTGACGCGACTGGGTTGGTGCTAGCACCTGGATTTATCGATGCACATGCACATGATGATAATGCTCTCTTTCAGACACCATTTATGCCATTTAAGATCTCCCAGGGCGTGACAACCGTCATAAACGGTAACTGTGGGCTAAGTCTAGCGCCACTCAACAGTTTGGAAAATGCACCTCCTCCATTAAATTTGATCGCCAAGAATGGCAAACAATTCTTCTCAAGTTTTGAAAGCTACTTTTCATCACTTGATGAGGCACCCTCTTCAGTCAACAGTGTTTGTTTGGTGGGACACTCAACGCTCAGGTTTTCGAGTATGGAAAATTTGGATCAACCCGCGACTGACCGTGAGATTTCTTTGATGAATACCGACCTAGTGCGTTCACTGGAACAAGGTGCCATCGGCCTTTCAACCGGATTGTTTTATCCACCCGCTAAAGCAGCCCCAACCGAAGAGGTCATAGAGCTTTGCAAGTCGCTTGTCTCGTATAACGGAATTTATGTAACCCACATGCGAGATGAAGCGGACGGTGTTATGAAGTCGATCGAAGAAACAGCGCGAATTGGACGTGAAGCGGCGGTCGAAGTTGTAATCTCACACCACAAATGTGCTGGAAAGAATAACCATGGACGTTCTCTTGAGACACTTGCAAAAATCGATGAAATCGGCGAATATTTAAATATTGGATTAGATGCTTATCCCTACATTGCCAGTTCGACTATGTTGGGCGCAGGAAACGAGAACCGCGCCAGTAAAGTTTTAATAACATGGTCAGACGGGATGCCAGAAGCTGCAAACCGAGAGCTATCAGAGCTGGTCCAATCATTGGGTTTGACAGCAGGAGAAACCGTTGAAAGGCTAATGCCTGCTGGAGGTGTGTTTTTTACGATGGACGAAAACGATGTGCAGAGAATTCTAAAGCACCCGAAGACAGTAATCGGTTCAGATGGGATTTCGGGGTACGGGCACCCACACCCCAGATTGTGGGGTACGTTTCCGCGCGTTTTGGGACATTACAGCCGCGAATTAGGCTTGTTCAGCCTTGAAGACGCAATTCGCAAAATGACTTATACTACTGCCCAGCGCTTTGGCATTCAAAATCGTGGAATTATCCGTGAGGGAGCGTTTGCTGATCTAGTTTTGTTTGATCCAAAAACGGTCATTGATACGGCAACATTTGACAGTCCCATGCAGGAGGCAGATGGCATTCATTTTACATTAGTCAATGGCGAAATAACTTGGACTAATGGTAGGCACACAGGCGCGCGGTCAGGGCGGGTCCTGCGGGGTCGCCATGTTTGACAAATACTGATTGATTATGCTTATCTCTTCCAACCTCCTACCTATTATGGTCTTGCCACTTGTCTTGGTTTTTGCCGGAACAGCTTTCCAGATATCAACAGGATTAGGCCTAGCACTGATTGCTTGGCCAGGTCTTTTACTGGTCATGGACAGTGTGGTCGTTGTTCAGGTTGCGGTTATGTTGAATTTTATTTTGACAACTTTTTTGCTGCTATTTGAATTGAAAGAGGCGAACACGCGGGCTGTTTCATCACTTATTGATCGGGCAGCATTAGGACTTCCCAAAGATTTTTTAATCCTAAATACGCTTGACGCTAATAAAATTTGGCTATTTTGTGGCGTTTTGATTTCGCTGACGGCGCTTTAGATGAAGTTAATCAGTATTGGAAACACCTTAATTCAATGGACATTCGCGGCTCGTGTTGCTGGGATGCTTTCTGACTCTATACTAGGCGCACTTGGGGATGCTAGGTCCAGCAGACATCTGAGAATTAATAATCAGCGACTACAACGCGATCACAATAAGAGCTTCATTACGATTATATTTTCTAATGATTTACTCTGTCGCATTACTTCCTCATATTATGACCCGTGACTATATCACCAAGACCGCGCACTTTACGATTGCACTTTTTTCGAGTGTGCTTGCGGGATTTGCAGGCGGGTTATGGTTGCGTTGCAAAACTAGCAATGAACTCCTGCGTCCGCTACTTTAGCTAATTATTTTCATCATGGGCGCTGCATTTGTTTAGAAAGGCTTACAATATGTCAGATCATTTCGCAGCGATTTTTGATCGGTTGCCGGGATTAAAGGCCTATCCTCGCGCACCTCTATTTTATGCACCGTCGGACTTGGAACAACTTAAGAATCTTGGTTTAGAACTGGGTGTAAAACTTAGTATTAAGCGCGACGACAGCCTGCCACTGGCAATGGGCGGGAATAAAGTACGACAGCTTGAATATTATTTTGGACAAGCTGTCCAAAAAGGGGCTGATACCGTTTTAATCACCGGTGCCGTGCAGTCAAACTTTGTAAGGCTATGCGCTGCAGGCGCGCGCAAGCTTGGCATGACCCCAATATGCCAACTGGAGGACCGCGTCCCAAAGGATGACATTTTCTATAATACATCTGGAAATGTTCTATTACTTAACTTGATGGAAGCAGAAATTATCCACTTTCCCAAAGGCGATAACGAGATAGCAGCAGACGCTAACCTCGATAGGATAGCAGGCGAATTACGCTCTCAGGGGCGCAAACCTTATGTAATTCATCTAGGTGTCGATTACCCACCACTTGGCGGACTAGGGTATGCCGCCGCTGCAACCGAGACACTGATACAATACGAGGCTCGCAATGATCTGCCGGATTACGTGGTAATCCCATCAGGAAGCGCCGCGACCCATGCAGGTTTTTTAGCAGGAGCCCGCGCCTTGGGATGGGAAGTGCCTGTTCTAGGCATCTGTGTTCGCCGCATAGCTGACTTACAAAGGCCGCGAGTTGAAAAATGCGCAACAAAAATAGCAAAAATGCTCACTAACCAGCATATAATATCAAAAAATGACATTCAACTAGAAGACAGCTGCTTAGCACCCGGATATGGCCAAATGAACGATTATGTTTATGATGCAATTCGCCTGGCTGCCACAACGGAGGGGTTATTATTCGATCCCGTCTACAGCGGCAAGGCAATGGCGGGCTTAATTAACCACGTCAAGAGTGGGACCATAGAACTAGGATCAAAAGTTTTATTTTTCCATACTGGCGGTCATCCGGGAATATTTGCTTATCAGAATGACTTACTGAAATCAGTCATTATTTAGCCCTCACCTACATGATGAGGGTCACAATCAGCACTACTATTATCAGGATGGTGCGCATGGAATTAGCCCTTTATTTATAAAGCGCGTGTTTAGCGTAAGGGCTTAGATGTCTAAATATCATTATTGAATATGAGATTATTTCTGGCCCATCGTCACCACTGAGGGATGGAGGATGAGACAGAGAACTGAAATATTCAAAAAATCTTGTGAGAAGATCGTCAAAGACATCAAACGGGCCACCCACAAACAATATTTTTCTTAAAAGAAACCAAATCGCGGCTGATGGATTGCGGGAGGAAGGCAGCCACATTAGATCAGGGGGTCCCTTCTAGCGCCCAACGCGTGCTGACTGTCAAGATTGGCCGCAGTAACCCCCACACCGAGGTGCAAGACGCGTTGGCCGTGCACAGTGATGTATGATCCATGGCTTAAGTGCCCCAAACAAAAATCCCCCCAAATGAATCCACCACCCCAACTCTTAAGCCCCTGCGCGTGGACCGTGCACCCGCTTGAAGGGGGGCTGGCCTGTTTGCCGTGGCTCTTGGAGCGTGGGGGTTGGGCGCAGTAACCCCCCGGATCATGGTGCGTGGTGGGTTGGTCAGGTAGTGGGATGCGCCATACATGGCTCGGGACTATTGCTCATGGGACAGAAACGATTGGCCAAGTGACGGCTTACCCACACACTAG
>JAPKEA010000474.1 GCA_028822275.1 Planktomarina sp.
TTGTCCCCACACCGTCGCGGAGATAGCTGGAGGCGTTTACCTTATCGGCTTGACCACTATCTCCGCCAACAGCAACACCGATGGGTGGGGGATAAGAATAGATTTTACACTCACGTGTCTGGCAATTTGGCGATGTGAGAAAAACCTAAATGCACTCCCATTCACGGTCCATCTCCAACCGCTGCCCCTCCCCTAAAAAAACGAAATACCCGTTAAAACAGCCTCTAAAACGGCTCTACGGCGTACCCGTGCTCCACTGCCATAGCCACCCCCGTCCAAAAGCAAGAAGGGGGGGGCAAAGCCTCAAATCTGCGTACGGTGCTGCCGAGTAACCGCCTCTCAGGCCCGCCTCCAGTGGCCCCCCAGCGGACAATTCATCTTGGGGTATGCAGTCCTTTATCTAACCGCTTCAGAACCTAATCCAGCCAATAAATCCCAATAGCCAGCGCAGTTTGAAGTCAGGTAAGAAATTATAGGTAATATTTTATCTTAATTATGCAGTGAATTATCTTTAAATACTGACCGGTAAGGTTTCGGACACCTTAGGGCGATCAAGTAATTGGCCTAAAATATTACCCTCTGCAAATCTAGCTAGAGATGCAACGACGTTTTTATACGAGCGTCAGTAATGGGTAAGGTTTGGTTCGATGGCGCTTTCCATAGCAACAAATACTTCGACACTTGATGCGGCAGCAGCGGCTGCTTCGGTAAGTAAAAGTCTTGAAACCTCTATGGAGAGGTTATCAACTGGCAAGCGCATTAACTCGGCTTCTGATGACGCTGCAGGGGTTGCAATAGCTTCCCGGCTATCTTCTGAAATACGCGGCACCAATCAAAGTATTCGCAATGCATTGGACGCCCAAGCGCTGATGGATACAGCAGAAGGTGCGCACAAAGAAGTGGAAAACATTCTTCAAAGAATGCGCGAAATTGCGGTTCAGGCAGCGAACGACACAAACAACACGCAAGACCGTCTCAATATGCAAAAAGAAATTAATGCAATGGTTAATGAAGTGGATAGAATTGCTGAAGCCACAACTTGGGCTGGTACTAATTTGTTGCTTGGAGATGGTACATCAAACTCAGAAAAAGCATTCTCATTTCAAGTGGGCGCTGCAAAAGGAACGCAGAACCAAATAAACGTTGCTGTTAAATCTCTAACGGCTAGTACTCTGGGCCTTAGTGCTCTGGACCTTCAAGCAACTGTTCTGATTAATGATGCTGATATTACATCTGATGTTGGCTTAACTGTATATGGGTTTATGAACAATGCTGGCAATTTTTTAGCTGCACGAGGTGGCAATGCTGATTCAGTTTCCACTATGTCTTTTACTGTCGATATTAATGGACAGACGTCCACTGCATTCAGTTTTACGAGCGATACTGAGCTTTTCGGTGATACTACTGGCCCCACCACCGCTAATATACGTACCGTACATAATGAGATTGCAGCTAAAATCAACGCAAATACAAACCTCAGTGCATTAGGTATCAGTGCAGATGTAGAGGGTACCGGGTCCGGAAGTGTGAACCTACTGTATGCTGAAACACGTGTTGCGGTCAGCACAATCGATAAAGGCCTTAAGACAATTAACACCCAGCGGGCTGAGCTTGGTGCGGTCTCTAACAGGCTTAACCACACAGTTAACAACCTGACTAACATGTCTGCCAACTTGTCAGCTGCAAGAGGTTGCATAGAAGACGCAGACTTTGCGCTTGAGACCACCGAATTGGCAAAAAACCAAATTCTGCAGCAGGCGTCGACCGCTATGCTGGCGCAAGCAAACGCCTCCAAGCAAAACGTTCTTGGTTTATTGAGAAGTTAAACTAGAAATTGCCGGACTGTGAACTGATGCAGGTCCACTTAGTGTGGGCCGGTTTTGCAATAAGTTTAAATGAAACAGGCTGATGTTGACACTAACCTTGTGGCCTACTCAACTCATCAATCAGCTGCCGAATATTCGGCATTGTGACAAACACCGGCAAACCTAATTCAGACGCCAGTTGTTTGCAGCAAATCAGGCCAGCAACGGCAGAGGTTCGGCAGATTTGTTCAGCCCGACCTCTGCGCCAAATTTCGTTGGCCCGGTCCGCAACCTGGAAATCACGGTGCTTGGATGTGCGACGTTTAACCCGCGTTCATTCACGCCTGTTTGAGACCAGCGAGGGTGGCGGCACTGTGTTAGACGGCGCTCCAGCGTCCAGATCAAGTCCGCGGGTCAAGCTTGCAAAAGCAGACCGTCGCCGTCCATTTTCGCCGCGTAGGCTACGTTTTGGTAACTCGCCAATTGCAGGTTCAGCCTATGGTGTCATAGCCCGCATATGTGGCGGCGCTGAAGGCTATCAATGGAAGTATCAACTTATTCGGGCTATCCTTTTCAGCACATATCGGTCGCTGTTAAGGCCACAAAGGTTTTGCGGGACGGGATATTTATTTTTGTCCAAAATAAAAAA
>JAPKEA010000059.1 GCA_028822275.1 Planktomarina sp.
GCGCCTGATTGTGGATCAGGAGGTCCCTGGTTCGAGACCAGGAGGTGGTACCATAATACCAAATACTTACGGTAAATCAGTTAGTGGATAATCTTTTAAGGCTACATAGATTTAAGAAATAAGATTTTATCTCACATCAATCTAAATTTATTCAGCTGAAAATAGTTAAACAGCAAGTTCATAGGCTCGGTAAACTCGGCATTGCGTGTCCAAGCCAACCCGACATCCATCGTAGGCGGGATAATATCAGTTGGTAGTACGTCGATGCGTTTTCCCTCGAGTGACCATGGTCGATAGACCATATCGGACAAAATGGAGATGCCCTGGCCGTTAGCGACCATTGAACGGACCGCTTCAACTGAACTTGTTCGTAATTTTGTTTTTGGGCTGAATGTTGTCTGGCTCCAGTACTTCATTGTTGTTTGGGCTGCTTCGTCCAGTGTTAACATTATGTAGTCTTCGTTAGCAATTTCTTCGAATGTCACCTTGCCGGATCTTGCAAGCTTGTGTCCATTGGCAACCCAAAGTCTACGCGGGGAGCGTAGCAAAGTTTCTGAATCAAGCTCCGAATTGTGAAGGTTTGATGTCAAGAGGACAGCGATATCGAAACGCCCGCTAATCAGGCCATCCTCAATGCTTTCACGGTTTGTTTCATGCAATTGGATATTAAGGTCGGGGTGCAGCTGGGAGAGCCTATCTAGATGATAGGGGAGAAAATACCCCATAACTGTATAGGTGGCAGCTACTGAAATGGTTCCTCGAACGTCAGTCTTATTAGGTATAATTTTTGTCGCTGCTTCAACCTTTTCAAGGATTTCCTTGGAAGCTGCGAGGAACTGACGGCCTGCCTGCGTTAGATCCATGCCGTGAGAAGAACGTTGAAATAACGCCGCACCAAGGGTTTTTTCTAGGTCTTTGATGGCAGTGGTCACCGAAGATTGCGAAATAGATAGGACATTGGCCGCACGACTCACCTGGCCTGTTTCAGCAGTCGCAATAAAATATTTCAGATGCCTAAAGTTCATTGGTTGCTCCCATTAGAAGACCATTATCGATATTTTTCCAAGTATATTATACCCCCATAAATTTAAAATTTACATTGTTTTTATAAGTAAATTAAAGAAAAGTGAAAGTTTTGCGTGTATCGAAAAAAATGATATCGCTTTTTCAGAAATTAGAATTTCCATTTTTTAATGATGTTTGTGACGATGTTTCAAGTTTAGCAAAGGATTAGCCGATGAAAAAAATCGTCGATTTGAATTGCGATATGGGAGAGGGCTTTGGCCAATGGGTTCTCGGTGAGGCCCCCGATGAAGACATCATGTCAATCATAAGCTCTGCTAATGTTGCAACTGGCTTTCACGCTGGAGACCCAAACTCGATGAACAGAGTTGTAAAGCTCGCCCAATCTTATGGTGTTGGGCTAGGAGCTCATCCGGGATATAGTGACCTCCAAGGCTTTGGACGCCGATACATCAAAACAAATACAGACGAACTTGTTAACGACATTGTTTATCAAGTTGGTGCTCTGCGTGAGTTTGGGCGGCGCCATGGTATTCCGTTGCAGCATGTTAAGCCGCATGGGGCGCTTTATATGGAGGCTGCAGTTAATGAAGAGTTGTCCGAGCACCTTGTTGAGACTTTGGCTGCTATTTCGAACAACATTATCCTCTTCTGCATGGGAGTATCAAAAACATATGAGGTGGCAAAGCGTAGTGGTTTGCCGGTTGTGCGTGAGTTTTATGCAGACCGTGATTACGACTATACTGGTTCAATTGTCTTCAAGCGTCAGGTTGGACGCCTGGATCCAAATCTGGTTGCAGATAAGTGCGTCAAGGCATGTCGAGAAGGAAAAGTTATGACGGTCGAAGGTAATGACATCAATATTGAATTTGAATCAATCTGTTTTCATTCTGATACCCCTGGTGCTCTGGAAATTGGAAAAAATATTCGCGCAGGCCTCATTGAGGCTGGTGTGAAAATCGCACCTGCCGCCATTGTTATTGGCCAATCGTTAAATTAAAAAAAGGAGCGCATCATGGCTCAAATTCAATCCCCTGTACCTGGAACATTTTATACTAAACCAAGCCCAGACGATGCTCCATTTAAAACTGTGGGCGACACAATTTCTGTCGATGATGTAATAGGTCTGGTTGAGGTAATGAAAACTTTCATCCAGATCCATTCAGAGGTCGCCGGAACGTTTTCTGGATATGCTGTAGAAGACGGTATGCCTGTTACCGCTGGACAGAAGCTTGCTGAAGTGGATACCGGCTGGTGACTATTAAACGCCTTTTAATCGCCAATCGTGGTGAGATTGCTGTCCGTATCGTGCGAGCTGCGAAGGCAATGTGTATCGAAACAATACAGGTCTATTCCGAAGCGGATGCAGATATGCTTGCCTGCAAACAGGCCGATGTAACTGTCTGCGTTGGTGGAGCAGCTGCAAAAGACTCGTATCTGAACATTCCCAATATCCTTGATGCGGCTAAGGAAATGGACGCGGACGCTGTCCATCCTGGTTATGGTTTTCTGGCAGAGAGTGCCGAATTTGCGCAAGCAGTTGTTGACGCTGGGATGATTTGGGTTGGCCCTGCTGCTATAACTATTGGACAGATGGGTGACAAAGTTGCGGCCCGCCAAGCTGCCCAGGCTGCGGGTGTGCCTGTGGTTCCCGGTTCACAGGGCCGAATTGATAAAATTGATGAAGCCGTCGAAGTTGCTGAAAGAATTGGCTATCCAGTTATGATCAAAGCGGCCGCTGGGGGAGGTGGCAAAGGCATCCGTATTGCCCGAGATGCAACAGAGCTGCGAAGCCTTGCACCCCAAGCCCAAACAGAAGCTGCCGCTGCCTTTGGTGATGGCGGACTGTATCTCGAACGCGCAATCCAGTCTCCTCGACACATTGAAGTCCAAATTATGGGAGATGGAACCGATGCAGTGCACTTCTTTGAACGCGAATGCTCATTACAGCGTCGTCGTCAAAAGGTTTGGGAAGAAGCTGGGGCAGACTGTCTTGACGAAGCGACTCGAGCCAAGTTGTGCGATACAGCAGTCTCATTGGCAAAAGCGGTCGACTACTGCGGTGCTGGTACTTTAGAATATCTCTATGATGATATGAGCAAACAGTTCTACTTCATCGAGATGAATACCCGCATTCAAGTGGAACACCCAGTTACGGAAATGATTACCGGCGTTGACCTTGTTCAAGAGATGATCAAAGTCTGTGGCGGAGAAAAACTATCCCATAAGCAATCCGAAATCACGCGAACTGGGCATGCCATTGAGGTGCGCTTAAACGCGGAAGATCCCCATATGCAGTTCATGCCTTGGCCGGGGAAGGTGACGAGTTTAAAAATTCCGGAAGGTGATGGAATTCGCTTCGATCACTTTCTTTATGAAGGTTATCAAATCCCACCATTTTATGACTCGCTTATTGGCAAATTGATCGTCCATGGGACTGATCGTGTTGATGCAATCCGCAAAATGGCAATTGCACTTGAGGATGTCGAAATCGGCGGTCTAAAGACAACGATCCCACTGCATAAAGCGCTCTGTAAAGATGAGGTTGTGGCATCAGGTGCGTTTCATACGCAATGGCTTGAACCATGGTTGGCAGCTGGAAATCTGACGAGGCCAAGGGAGAAGGGAGCAATCTAATGAAAACACGTTACACACATGGTGGTGACGAACATATCTATGTTGAGATGGATGACGAGATGTCGCTTGACGCATTCTTCAAATCTCTCTCGATGAGTAATGCGGTTGCCGAAGCAAAGATTAATGGGGTGACTGAAATTTGCCCGGCGAACGCATCATTTCAAGTTCGCTTCAATCCCGATGTTATTGCGCCCGATAACATTATGATGCGTGTCAAAGAGCTTGAACACAGTGCAGAAAACGCTGAAAAGCGACTGACAACAAGGATTGTTGAAGTTCCTGTCTATTATCAAGATCCATGGACACATGAGACGCTAATGCGCTTTAGAGAACGCCATCAAGATCCAAGCGGGTCCGACCTTGATTATGCAGCCAAGATTAACGGCTTTGATACAGTTGATGACTTTATCGAAGCGCATCATTCGCAGCCCTGGTTTGTATCCATGGTTGGCTTTGTTGCAGGTCTGCCATTTCTTTATCAGTTGGTTGAACGAGAGCGTCAGCTTCAAGTTCCCAAGTACCTAAGTCCACGGACAGACACGCCGAAACAGACTGTCGGATATGGAGGCTGCTTCTCATGCGTTTATTCGGTTCGCGGGGCGGGAGGTTACCAGATGTTTGGTGTAACCCCAATGCCAATCTATGACCCTGAACAAAAGGTAACTTATCTTAAGGACTTTATGGTTTTCTTCAAACCTGGAGACATCGTGAAATGGAAGCCGATTGACCGTGCTGAATATGATCGAATTCTCATTGCTGTAGAGGACGGGACATACGTCCCACGGATCGCTGAAGTTGACTTTGATCTTGATGATTTCAACGCGGACATGCGCGGTACTAATGCAAAGTTGTTGGAGGCCCTAAATGACGCTTAGAGTTTTAAACCCTGGCCTATCGACGTCTATACAAGACCTTGGCCGCCCCGGATATTTCCATCTCGGTATTCCCATGAGTGGCGCAATGGACCGTTTCGCATTGCGCGCAGCAAACCTTCTTGTTGGCAACGATGAGGGGGCAGCATGTCTTGAAGCTGTCTTCATAGGTCCTGAAATTGAGTTTACTAAAAATGTAGTCATCGCTGTAACCGGCGCGGAACTACCAGTTAAAATTGACAATGAAGAATGCGAAACGTGGACGGCACTCGAGGTCAAAGCGGGTCAAAAACTTAGTTTTGGGTTTCTCAAAGCGGGCGCGCGGGCTTACATTTCTGTGGCTGGTGGCATTACTACGCCAATGGCGTTGGGCAGTCGGTCTACATATCCGATAGGTGCTCTTGGTGGAGTTGATGGCCGCCCGATTGCCAAAGGTGATGAACTGCCAGTAGGTGAAGCATCTTCGGTGAAAGTTGGATGTTCAATTTCTGATAGCCTTCGTCGCGGTCCAGCTACGCCAGCAACCCTTAGAGTTCTTCCAGGTCTGTATTGGCACAGAATTACTGAGGCTGCTGGCAACGGCTTCTTTGATGATGAATGGACCGTTGCACCTGAGGCTGATCGAATGGGATACCGTTTTAAAGGTGGCACCCCACTCGAATTTGTTGACCGTGATCAACCCTTCGGTGCAGGTGCAGATCCATCAAATATCGTAGATGGTTGTTACTCATATGGATCCATCCAAGTGCCAGGTGGCAAGGAACCTATCGTCCTCCATCGAGACGCAGTTTCTGGAGGAGGGTATTTCACTCTTGGGGCCATTGTGTCAGCAGATATGGACCTTATTGGTCAACTGCAGCCTCACATGCCTGTTAATTTTGAATGCGTGGATATGGCAGGCGCATTAGTAGCACGCCAGGACAGGCAAAATATGCTCAACAAAATAAGAAAAGGACTAGAATAAGAACCAAAATGCATAATGTAGCTGCATCCGCCGCTACGGTACACTTACTGTTTAGGAGTGCGATTTACATGAAACCATCTCCTGTTGCTGAGGTACGTTTTGCCTCGAGCCTAGATGAGGCCATCGAAATTCTATCGGATGAAGCCAACAAACTTGTGCCGATCGCAGGTGGTACATGGCTAGCAAGAGGGGAACAACGCAAAGACCCCTTAGCTCAAGGATATCTTGCTTTGTCCAAGGTTAAAGAAATGCATGGGATTCAAATTACTGCTAATGAGATTTCTATTGGGGCCATGACAACGCACGAACAGCTTTCAAAGGCCTTAGAAAATGATTGTGGGTTTCAAGGTTTAGGTACAGCAGCAATAAAGTCTGCAAACCCGGGGGTCCGACGTCTGGCAACTGTTGGTGGGAACATCTGTGCGAGGGATTTCTTGTCAGCCGATTTGGTGCCTGCGTTGGTTGCTGCTGCCGCGACGGTCCAAGTAGCGTCTTCAAAAGGTCGTAATGAAGTATCTATTGCAGAGTTCCTAGAACAACCCCTTGATGGAATTTGTCGCAAACTTTTAGTAAGAGTCTTGGTGAAGCGGACCCTAGCTCGGTCGGCACATGCTAGATTGACCATGAGATCCGCAGGGGATTATCCAACTTCAATTATCAGCGTGATGTGTGAATTTACTTCTGATGGGACGATTTCTGCCATTCGAATTGCAGTTGGCGCTGTTCGAGATCAAACCTTTCGGTGGAGCGCTTTGGAAAAAAAATTGGTAGGGGTTAAACTTACTGAAACGTCAATTATAGATATCGCCCGCACATGCCTAAACGGACTAACGGGACGAGATGCGGTAGATGGCCTTGGAGCATATAGGGTTCAGGTGTTACCGCATTTGGTTGAAGAAGCATTCGCAGATTTGCTACAACAGTCTGCTGGAGGTGAGCAATGGCCGTAAGCCTATGCATCAACGATGAACTAAGAACCTATCTAGGTGATCCACGTGTTAGCCTTCTGGAGGTGTTGCGAGAAACATTCCGGCTAACTGGGACCAAGGATGTGTGTGGGCAGGGCTTTTGTGGTGCTTGTACGGTACACATTGATGGCGAGGCAGTACCGGCATGCTTGAGGCCGATTGGTCTTTTGGAAGGCGCTAAAGTAACGACCATTGAGGGGCTCTCTCCATTAGGATCTCAAACGGCTCTTCAAGCAGCACTTTTAAAACATGACGTCGTCCAATGTGGCATGTGCTTCCCGGGGTTGGTCATGAGCCTATCTAAATTTATTGAACAAAATGGACCCGCGACGCGCCAAGATTTGCAGGTGGCAATGGCCGGCAACCTTTGCAGATGTACAGGTTATGAGAATATTGTGGGTGCGGTCATGACGATGTTTGAAGGTGAGGAGGTTCCGAGATGACCAAACTTGAGCCTAGCAATGCAGTAATGAATTACCCACGCCGTGACGCAGCTGACAAGCTGCGTGGGCGGACAAAGTATGCAGTAGATCACGGTGGACTTGAGACACTTCATGCGGTGTTGGTAAGATCTGACGTAAGTTCAGGGCTTATCTCAGAACTTGACCTGACTGCTGCTCAAAAAATGCCTGGCGTTCGCGCAATAGCGACTGCCAGAGACGCGCTAGGGCGTCATGGCATTGGGATTGCAGATCATCCTATTTTTGCAGAAAAAAGCGTTCGGTATCATGGAGAACCAATTGTAGCGATTGCTGCTGATACACGTCGGCAGGCTATGGCTGCTGCTGCCTTAGTCGTGGTCAAAATTGAGAAAACAGTATCGGCACTCACTATGGCTGAGGCACTGGATAGTAATGCGCCGTTGGTGCACCCGGACTGGGAAGATTATGAAATACTCTTCCCAGGCGCTGCTCGAAGCAAAAATGTTGCTTGGGAGGCTACTGTCGAGCGTGGAGATACAGATAAGGAGTTTGCCCGTGACGACGTTACCATCGTTGAAGGGTGCTATCAGGTGGGCCGGCAGAGCCACGTTTCATTTGAGCCCAGAGCTACTGTTGCTTCATTTGAGGACGGACGGTTTCATATTGTTACTTCAACACAGGCCCCGTGGACGGTTCGACATGTCGTAGCAAAGGTCCTTGGCGTTGTTGAATCAAAAGTTAGGGTTACCGTTCCAGCAGTTGGAGGCGGGTTTGGTTTGAAGTTTGATTGCTCTCTGGAGCCATATGCCGCGATCTTAGCATATAAGTCAGGGAAATCAGTTTCACTGGTGAATTCACGTGAGGAAGAGTATCTCACTTGCCTATGTAGAGAAAACGCTGAAATACGTCTGCGATCAGCTGTAACGAAAGACGGAGAGATCGTTGCCCGAGAGGGGACTGTGTTAATGGATTGTGGCGCATACGGTGGGGAGCAAATTTTTCTTACGACTATGACAGCTCACACTCTGGGCGGAAATTACAAGCTTGGTGCAGCTAAGATCGCAAGTTTAGCAGTTTATACTAATACTCCTCCCACTGGGGCATTCAGGGCCTGCAATGGTGTCTACAATACGTTTGCGTTGGAGCGTCATACTGATGAAATATGTGCGGCAATAGATATGGATCCGATCAAGTTCCGGAAAAAAAATGTAGTGGGTGACGGGGACCTTGGTGCAACGGGTCAGGTTTTTGAAGGCGATGTCCTGAGCCCGATGCTCGACCGTGTCGCTGAACTGAAAGGCTTGACCAACAAAGACGCATATGATCTGGACAAGTACCTATTTGGCCGCTCAACTACAGTTGGAACTTGGTTTATTTTTGTTGGCCCGTCTGCGGCTACGGTTAATCTTAATGCGGATGGGAGCGCAACGCTTGTTACATCTGGTGTCGAAATCGGTTCAGGAACGATGATGCAATCGCTGCCGCAAATGGTAGCAGCTGAGTTAGGAATTCACCCAGATGAAGTTATCGTAAAGACCGCTGATACCGATGCATCAGGTAAGGATCTTGGTGTGGGCGGTGGCAGAACTACGGTATCGATTGGTGCGGCAAGCACAGCTGCATGCGCCGAAGTTAAAGAAAAACTTTTGTCAGTCGCTAGCGAGATGTTGCAAACCAAGCTTGCAAAACTTGTTCTAGCGAACGGACGCATTGAAATCTTAGGTAACCCTGGGTCTGGAACTACAATCCAGAAAGTAATAGCTGAGGTGGAAGCGCAAACTGGACCTGTTTCAGGAAGTGGAGCTTTTACCGCATCTGGAACGCCATCAATGCCGGGCTGTGCCGCAGGACACTTTATCGATGCGATTGATATTCCAGTATTTGCTGTTCATGAATGCGAAGTGGCTATTCATAAAGAGACCGGCCGGATCGAGGTCCTAGAATACAACGTAGTCCAAGACGTTGGGCGAGCTATAAACCCAAGGGCCATCAAAAATCAAGTTCAAGGTGGAGTTGTTCAAGGCCTTGGGTATGCACTGCATGAAGAAATTACAATAAACGGTGAGGGCTGCATCGAGCAGTCTGGTTTTGAGTCATACAAAATTCCAGGTGTTAAAGACGTGGTTGCTGTAAACCTCGATTTATTTGAAGGCGCCCCGTCCGTAGGCCCGCTTGGGACCAAAGGCGCGGGTGAAGTTCCAATTCTGAATGTTGGTGCATGCATCGCTTGTGCAGTTGCCAATGCAACTGGAAAGCGTGTTAACGAGCTGCCACTTACTCCGCCTCGCGTATTAAGACTAATGCATGAAGAAAGTATGGCGCTGGACCTGGATCATATTTCGTCTGATTGGAGACAGAATGTTCACTGAGAATATTTTTTAGTGCCTGATGTATTAGATATTTTTAAAAGGATCTCAATGTGAATAAGCAACGGCGCTAGAAAAATAATATAACCAAAGGGAGGGACTATATGTGCAATGAAGCAAATGCGGGAACGGCAACGCCTACAGTATTGATCGAAAATAACCGAACCCGCGTGACCGAATGGCGTTTTGCGGGGCTTGGCGACAACACAGGCTGGCATCGTCATGAATATGACTATCTTGTAGTGCCAGTCCAGGACGGTGTCCTTGATGTCATGGACAAGGCGGGAAATATAACTAGTACCAACCTGAAAAAAGGTGTGCCCTATTACCGCGATTTAGGGGTCGAGCACGATGTACTAAACGGCAACAAATTTGAGTTTTCTTTTGTTGAGGTCGAATTCCTTGAAAATACTAAGACATAATATCTTTCGCTCTGGCTGGCTCTATTCCAAACTTATGTGCGCATTTCACCAAGCATTTGAGGGATGCGCGCATGATAATATAACGACGGATTGTATGGTTCCGTCCGTCTAATCGTCCTGAAAGTGTAAAAACATGTATTTTTCTACGAGTCAGTGCAGGGAAGAGAACAAGAACCAGATATGGGCTCGGACATTGTCTGAGACTTATTTTCCACTGTCTGCCGATTGTCACAACCCCACTGAATTTTCAGGCACGCTGAATTCGTGGTCGCTTGGAATGCTTGGCCTTTCGGAGATGGAGTGTGATGGTGTTATTTATCATCGCAGACGATCCCATTTTACTAACGAAAAAGACAGTAGCCTCTTAATCACAATCCCGCATAAAGGAGATGTGTATTTCAAGCAGGCGTCCCGAGAGACTAAATGTAACCCTGGCCGTTTCTTAGTCGAACGTGGAGACACACCCTACGAATTCTGGCATGGTAAGCGCAACAAACTTTGGGTTTTGAAAGTGCCGACGGCAAGTGTTCGGGCGCGGTTAGGAGCAATTAA
>JAPKEA010000475.1 GCA_028822275.1 Planktomarina sp.
TCTGGAGATACACTAAAGGTACCGCTGCGTGCCACTAAATTTCTAAGATATGCCGTACAGTTTGCGGCTGTTTGAATTGAACTAAACCCGTTGTTGAACTCAGTTAAAATTCGCCGTATTTATTCATTTAAAGGGGATCCTACATGATACATAAAGTCGTTATTTTGGGGGCTAGCGGATATACTGGAGCAGAGTTGGTACGTTTGATTGTATCCCACCCAAACATGCAAATTCATGCTTTGTCCGCAGATAGGAAAGCGGGTCTTGAAATGGGATCTGTTTTCCCTCATTTGCGCCATTTACCTTTACCAAGGCTGGAGAAAATCGAAACCATTGATATGTCTTCTGTAGATCTAGTTTTTTGTGCTCTCCCGCATTCGACGTCACAAGCAGTTATTCGTATGCTGCCTGAACATGTAAAAGTTGTTGACCTTTCGGCAGACTTCCGGATTAGAAATACTGAAGTCTATGCAAAATGGTATGGTAAAGATCATGATGCTGCGGATCTTCAAAAAGTTGCAGTTTATGGTTTAACTGAGTTTTACCGTGATGAAATAGCGAAAGCTAGGCTCGTTGCTGGGACAGGTTGTAATGCGGCAACAGGTCAATATGCTTTACGTCCTTTGATTTCTGCTGGGGTAATCGATCTTGATCAGATCATAATTGATTTAAAAACAGGAGTATCAGGGGCGGGGCGATCTGCCAAAGAAAATCTTTTATATGCAGAGCTATCAGAGGGTTTCCAAGCCTATGCTGTTGGTGGCCAACATCGACATCTCGCAGAGTTTGATCAAGAGTTTTCTTTGCTGGCTGGCCGTGAGGTTAAGGTTCAATTTACGCCACATTTATTGCCAACCAATCGTGGAATTCTGGCCACCGTTTATGTACAAGGAGACGTTGAGAAGGTTTTCAATACTCTGCAAGAAGCATATTCGGAGGAGACCTTTATTAAAGTCTTACCCATGGGAGAGCATCCAAGCACTCGACATGTCAGAGGTTCTAATTTTTGTCACATTGGCGTAGTGGCTGATCGCATTTCAAATCGCGTAACTATTTTGGCCGCTTTGGATAATTTGACCAAGGGATCATCAGGGCAAGCTTTGCAAAACGCCAATTTGATGCTTGGTTGTGAGGAGGCAATGGGACTTATGATGGCGCCCTTGTTTCCGTAATGCGTGGGTTGAAAAAACAACGGCGTATTCAAATTATTATTTTAACGCTGACTTGTTTGATTGGAACATTTCTCCTCATTTGGAAGGTTCTCCCAGATGGGATCAATCTGTTTCGTTCTCCTTCTCAAATAGTTGAGTCACCTCCATCTAATACTGAAGTTTTTAAGCTCGGTGGATTGGTCGTGGCGGGGAGCCTGAAACCAGGTATAGGAACTCAGTTTTCGTTTAAAATTACTGATACTTTAAATGTTGTTTCAGTTACGTATGTTGGGATTGATTTGCCACCTGTTCTTTTCGAGGAGGGTCAAGGGACAATTGTAACCGGCCAGTGGATTGATGGTGTGTTCCAAGCCACAGAACTTCTTGCAAAGCATGACGAAAATTACATGCCTAAAGAGGTTATTGATGCTCTAAAAGAACAGGGGGTGTACCAAGCGCCGATAGATATGGTGGAGTCTAATTAACACTACCATAGAGCGATGGCGGTACAATTGTATAGGATCAACTTTTTTGAAAAACTGAAGCTAAGGCTGTCCTACCTGCAGGAAATAGAAACAGTTTGATTGAATAAACCTTATTTAAATTATTTTGAATAAGGTTTTGGATTTTCTGGTTCTTGTGTGACGCTTTTAATCTGTCTCCTAACTAGTTTTAGTTTAGAACTTTGGATCTAATTCGTTTCGCATCGAGTGATCCCATCCGATTTGCCGTTTGAATGGATGGTGGTTTCTTTATTTTATTATCCGTTTTGGTACATATCGATTTAATTTTTTTCCATAGGGGTCTTAAAAGTCTTAGAAATTCAAACTCAATATCTCAAAACATTAGTTATTTAATGGTCATCAGATGCCATTCGCACGTAACCTAAAACCCAAAAAAGATCATGGATGGTAGAGAGGAAGCAACTTCAGGTAGCTCAGTGGTTGTGACCATTTGCGCATAAATTCAGAGATCTGTTTCTTGCCAAACCTGCCTGACCCTCTATACCAAACGTATGTTAAATGAGCTTGCGCATTTTGGACTGAACATCTCCCTCGTCTTGGCTGTTTTAGGCAGTATTGTGCCCCTTATAGGTGCCAGTTTGAGGCGCACAGATATGATGCAGATAGCTCCAGTTTTTGCAATTTTACAATTTGGTTTGGTTGGTTTCGCCTTCGCTGCGTTAATAATTGCTTTTGTCGGCTCGGACTTTTCTCTCAGGGTAGTCGTTTTAAACTCGCACACGTTAAAGCCTATGCTTTATAAAGTTGCGGGGGTCTGGGGTAACCATGAGGGCTCTC
>JAPKEA010000476.1 GCA_028822275.1 Planktomarina sp.
GGAATGATAGATACAATTAATAGCCCTCCAGGTAGTATCGAGTCCTACAGCTGGTGGGAAAATCTGAAGTTTGCTCAGAAGCCGTATCAGTATTTTGCAGATGCTTACATCATGGCAAATCAATCCTGGTTTGATAGTTTACCCGCAGATTTGCAAGAACTTGTAATAGAAGTGGGTCAAGAAATTGGCAATGTTTCAACCAATACAATCCTAGATGCGGGTGAGAGTACGTTAACTAAGTTTGTAGCTCGTGGAGGCATTCTGACAGAATTAAGTGGTGTGGAAAAAGCAAAGTTTGATAAGTTGATGATCGAAAAAGTTATGCCAGCTATGGCCCATCTTTTTGATGCAGATGCTTTAGACGCCGCTGAAGCATTTGTTGCAAATTAAAAATGACGTTTGATGTTTTTCAAATATTAATAATTAGAATAATTTTGTTTATTCTTAAGCCATTGCGATCTGTGAACGTCTTGATCGGGCACTGTGCTCATATCATCGCAATGGCGATTATTGCAATCATGGTTTCTGCATTAGCACTTAGTGCAGTAACTAGATATGTTTCTGGTAATGGATATGATTGGTTTATTGAGTTGCCGCCAGTTCTGGTTAGTTGGCTGGTATTTCCCTTATTGGGTCCATTATTAAAAAACTCTCAACACATAAAAGTTGACTTTCTTCCTACAATGATCAGCGATGAGAATCTTCATTGGCTTAATCTCTTTTCTCATGTGATTGCACTTTTGGCTTCGATAGTATTTTTTAAAGCAGGTTTCGACGCCACTTTGTTATATTTTAAGCTTGGCCAAATAATGGAGTTAGAAATCGAGATTCCTATTTGGTGGATGTACTTAGCGTTCCCTGTAGGTTTTGTAATTTTGGGTTTATTTTCCATTGAGTTAGTTTTGACAGACTTGAAAAACTTAATGCATAAAAAAGAGAAAATAAAATAAATGTACTCATTAGCAGCTGTTATTTCGCTTGTTCTTTTACTTTGCTCGGTGCCGATTTTTTTAGTTTTTGGTTTAGGTAGTTCAGTTGCAGCGATCTGGGGCCTTAGCTTACCTTGGTCTACATTGATCCAGGTTTCATTTGGTGCCTTAACTAAACATGTGTTGATAGCAGTGCCACTTTTTATATTTGCTGGTATGGCAATGTTGCGAGGTGGAGCCGCTTCGAGGTTGGTCGGTTTTGCAACAGCACTGGTCGGTCATTGGCCAGGAGGTTTGGGGATAGCAATGGTAATCGCAATGGGATTTTTTGCTGCTTTTTGTGGTTCAATTCTTGCTGCTATAACAGCTGTTGGAACAATAATGATGCCTAAGATGATTGAACAGGGCTACCCAAAGCCTTTTGTTGTGGTTTTGGCAGCGTCTGCTGCGCTATTAGAGGCATTAATACCGCCTTCTAACGCAGCTATATTATTTAGTGCTTTAACCAATGTACCCGTTGCTCAAACTTTTGCAGCTGGAATTATTCCTGGGCTCATCCTTCTTGTATTTATGATTATTGTAGTGCTGATTAAATGCCGACATATAAAAACTAACAAGCCAGCTACGAGTTATGAGAAATTAAAGGCTTTTATTGCAGCAATTCCTGCACTGATAACCCCAGTTATAATACTTGGTGGCATCTATGCTGGTTTGTTAACACCCTCGGAGTCTGCAGCAGTAGCTGGAGTTTGGGCTATAATAATGGGTTTCTTAATCTATCGTGAATTAACTTTTTCTCTTTTGTTGAAGTGCCTAAAAGAAACAGCCACTATAACGGCTGTAATATTTTCTATAATTGCAATGGCAACTTTTTTAAGTGTGGTTTTGACTTATACGCAGATGCCGCAAAGTATCATCTCATACTTTACGGAACTTGGCGGTGGAGTGTGGTTTTTCTGGTTAGCCTTAGCTCTTATTTGCTTGATTTTAGGAACATTTATAGAAATCGTTCCAGTATTTTATTTGACTGTGCCAATTTTTGCAGCATTAGCGTTGTCCTTAAATTTAGACATTTTGCATTTGTATGTTGTATTTGTAGCTTTCGCTGGGATTGGGATGATCACCCCGCCAGTTTGTGTTGGCATATATACGTCAGCCAGCGTTATTCAGGAAAATCCAGGTAAGGCATTTAAAGAAGTACCTTTATTTGTGGGTGTCAGTATTATTTATGGTTTATTAATGATTGCTTTTCCTCTTGCTTCGACGTGGTTGCCCAGTCTCTTGCAGTAATAGTTCGCACATGGCCCAGTCCCGATATAAAACCACAGACGATATAGCGCTCACTTACTTCATGCTCAAAAGCCCACCATCACCTATTAGCTCTGGGTGTTTACTAAATTACTAATTTTCTTCACTCTGATGTGGCTGGATAATTTTAAATACCCTATAGTGTTAGGTTTAGTATCGGATTAAATATATTAATGGTGAGTATCTAATGTCAGACGGCAGTAACCCGTTTATCC
>JAPKEA010000477.1 GCA_028822275.1 Planktomarina sp.
TGATCAACGACACACGGTATCGTTCCACTACATTTCAGGCAATTGCTTTGGTAGCTTTGATCTTTGCGATGGGTTATCTTGTTTCAAATTTATTATCAAATTTGTCCAAAGCAGGTCTCAATATCAACTGGGGCTTCTTAGCTGATACGGCTGGTTATGATATTAACCAAATGCCAATAGACTATAACAATCAAATGTCACATGGCCGCGCATCTATGGTTGGGGCCGTGAATACTTTAATTGTCGCATTTTTGGCTTGTGTAACTGCCACTGTTTTAGGTGTGGCTGCGGGTGTTTTGCGACTATCAAAAAACTGGGTCGTATCTAAGATAATGGCGGTCTACGTTGAAGCATTTCGAAATGTTCCAGTTTTAATATGGATTTTGATAATTTTCTTAGTGATGTCTAACGTCTTACCACAGCCCCGCGAATTTCGCGGTGACGCGGCAACTAGTGCAATGTGGTTTGATATGATAGCCTTCACTAACAGAGGTATTTATGTGCCGTCGGCCATTATGGGAAGTGGTTCTTGGACGGTCACTGTAGCTTTTTTAGCCTCAATTATAGGGGCTTTTAGCTTTAAGCATTATGCGACAAAACTTTTGTTTAAAACAGGACAAATGATCCCAACATTCCTCCCAACAATCGTTATTTTAGTTGTACCTTCAGTTCTAGTTTTCTTTTTAATGGGTAGCCCCATTGGTTTAGAGTACCCTGAGCTTAAGGGGTTTAACTTTAGAGGGGGCATACACCTCCGATTGTCCTTAATTGCTCTTTGGTTTGCTCTGTCAATATACACAGGAGCTTTTATAGCAGAAAATGTGCGCGCAGGCATTCAGGCAATTAGCAGTGGTCAAAGTGAGGCTGCAGCGTCTCTTGGGCTTCGCCCAGGTAAAATCATGTCTTTGATTATTTTACCACAGGCGCTTCGCGTCATCGTACCGCCACTGATCTCGCAATATCTAAATATTACCAAGAATAGCTCACTAGCGATTGCGGTGGGCTACATGGATATCACGGGCACCCTAGGCGGGATTACTCTGAACCAGACTGGCCGTGCGATTGAATGTATCTTAGTTCTAATGTTGTTTTACCTTGTGATTAGCTTGTCGATTTCAGCGATTATGAATGTTTATAATAATGCGATGAAGCTGGAGGAGCGTTGAGATGACTGATAGAACAAACGTTGGCTTTGTACGTCATGAACCCATACCGGCGTCACCACCTCCGATTGCGCAAGCTGGTGCTATAAAGTGGGTGCGTGAGAACCTTTTTTCGAACGTAATAAATTCTGGACTTACCATCCTTTCCATTTATTTTGTAATTAAACTCGTACTCGCATCAGCTCCTTGGATATGGAACGGAGTTTGGACCACAGATAGCCTTCGTGAGTGCCGCGAAGTGTTGCAAGGTACAAGTGGAGCCTGCTGGTCAGTCTTGGCAGAGCGCTGGAACCAACTGTTGTTTGGATTTAAATATCCTGTTGAAGCTTACTGGCGCCCAACACTAGCCTTTATTTTGTTACTAATCAGCATTGCACCAATTTTGTTTAACAAACTTCCACGTAAGATGCTGATTATTTCAGTAATCTATCCATTTTTGACCTTCTGGCTGATCTGGGGTGGTACTATATTGATACCAGTAGTTGTTGCTGTTGCGTTAATTTTGGCCTATTTTACTTTCGTTAAAATGGAACGACAGATTGGGTTTGTCACTGGCTTGGCATCTGGTGTCATTTACGCTTCAGCCATATTATATTTTGGTGGCTACGTAACGGATACTCTTTCAGGGTTCATTGCTCTCGAGCCGGTCGCGTCGCGTGATATGGGAGGCTTTATGCTCAACCTCCTACTTGGGACGATCTGCGTATCGCTATCCATTCCATTGGGTATTCTTTTGGCTCTGGGCCGGCAGTCTAAAATGCCAATCATTAAAGGCATCTGCGTTGTCTTCATTGAGTTCATTCGCGGTGTGCCTTTGATCACGCTTTTGTTTGTCGCCAATGTAGTTTTGTCCTACTTTTTCCCACCTGGAACCAACCTTGATCTAATTTTACGGGTTATCATCATGATTACTCTGTTCTCGTCGGCCTATATAGCTGAGGTGATCCGGGGTGGGTTGGCTGCTTTGCCAAGAGGCCAATATGAGGCCGCAGATAGCTTAGGTTTGGATTACCCACAGGCCATGCGGCTGATTATCTTACCGCAAGCGTTGAAAATCTCGATTCCAGGTATCGTGAACGTCGCTGTTGGCTTGTTTAAAGATACCACCTTGGTTTCGGTGATCTCAATGTTTGATCTGGTAGGGATGATCCGTGGTCCAATTTCCTCCTCCACCGCGTGGACGGGGATCTATTGGGAGCTTTATCTCTTTGCGATTATCCTATTCTTCGTTGTGTGCTACTGTATTTCACAATATTCACAATGGTTGGAGCGTCAGCTTCGAACCG
>JAPKEA010000478.1 GCA_028822275.1 Planktomarina sp.
TAAATTGGGTTCCTAAAAGGCTCCCCGCAGGTCCACTCGAAGTGGCTGCTCGGAGATCTTGATAACACACCAATAACACGAGCCACACTGATGAGAATAGCCTCAGGGGGTATGAAGTCGCGTAGTCGCACAGTCGCGCGCACTTCTAGAGGTGGCCTGGTCAGCGGTATTGCCTCACTCTCTCGTCGTGGATGTTGTCTTGCTGAGTACCCAGTTGCAGGTGCTCTGGGTTGATGCAGCGTCTGTTATGACACCTGTGCCTTATCACCTCATCCTGTCGGGGGAGGACGCCCGGAGACGCTGTGCGTCGCTTGGACTAGTTTGCACAATAATAAAAATTTCCATCTCTTGTCACAAAGTGTTCGGGTATCTTATCCTGAGGTTGTGGTAAGCTCGCTTGGAGTATACCAACTTAGAAATGTCTAATACTCTCCGTTATGGAATCAATAGGAGTGATGCATTTGCAAAAAAAATCTGGTACAAGTTTGCGACCAAGATCTTCTAGCAGATGACCATTTTTTAGAAAAAGACGGAATTAAGTTTGCTGGATTACATTTGCTTGTGGAATTTTGGGGTGCCAAAAGGTTAAAAGACGTTCGTTTAATTAAAGCTGCATGAGGCAGGGCTGCCAAAATGGCTGATGCAACTGTGCTTGGGGTCCATGCCCACACATTTTCGTCAGGCGGCGTCTCGGGCATCGCGGTATTGGCTGAGTCGCATATAAGTATCCATACTTGGCCAGAGCGGGACTTTGCGGCTATCGATATTTTCATGTGTGGCGAATGCAAGCCTTATGCTGCTTTGAGTCATTTAAAAATAGCGTTAAAGCCAAAAGAAGTTATTGTGGCCGAGCACAAACGTGGTTTGCTTACACAGCGCAATTAAACCTTGCCTGAACATTACCGTCGCGAGGCAAAATGATACCTATCAAGGATGACAACCCGCAAATATCTACCCCTTGGGCTACATACAGTTTGATTGCCTGTAATGCAGCATCATGGCTTTTTTTACAGGGCGCGGGAAGTGGTGAGAATTTTACAACTTCTATTTGTGAGTATGGCTTGGTGCCCGCACAATTTTTACAGCTTTCAGCAGAAAGTAGGTGTGGTAGCTACTCAAGCTCTGGGTACCTAAATATAATTACATCAATGTTTATGCACGGTGGATGGATGCATCTAATAGGAAACATGTTATTTCTTTGGGTGTTCGGTGGAAATGTTGAAGATTCTATGGGGCAAATGCGATTTCTTTTATTTTACCTGTTGAGTGGAGTAGGCGCGGCAGCAGCACAAATTTTTAGTGCTCCAGATTCGATAGTGCCCATGGTTGGAGCATCGGGAGCCATTGGGGGCGTAATGGGGGGGTATCTGATGCTTTATCCTCGGGTTAAAGTACATATTTTAGTACCAATTTTTATTATTTACTGGACCTTTCGAGTCCCAGCCTGGGCTATGCTGGGTTATTGGGTCGGTATGCAATTTATTGAGGGAATTATCTACCAAGGCTCATCAGGTGGAGGAATTGCATTTTGGGCACACGTTGGCGGTTTTGCTGTTGGCGCTATAGCTGTTTTTTTTCTAAAGGATGACGAATTATTATTTGATCATCCGTATTATGGGTGGTCTGATAATGTAGACCCTAAATCAATATGGGATGATCCAAACAATAGGCAAAAGTAAATAGGAAGCTTTGAGTATGAATATCAGATCTATGACAAAGTTAGATATTGACGCTGTGGTTAATGTCGTGAATTCACACGACGATGATGATGGGCGGGATGCCCGTAACGATTTCGAAATAAATGGCACTGACACCCATTGGGTTGCAGAAGTTAATGCGGTGATAGTTGGAATTAGTGGTTATCGCCCAGTACCTGAGACTTCTGGCACTGGTTGGATTTCTTGGACTTATGTTTTTAAAAATAACTGTGGAGAAAACATTGGTAAAAAGCTCCTTAAGCATACCATTGACTGTGCCTTAGAAGATGGTGCGCAGCAACTTTTCATTAAAGTTTCCAATTATTGTGATGATGATAATAACAATATTTATTCGACCGCGATGAAAATGTACGAATCATTCGGTTTTGAGTGCGAAATAGTTTCAAAAGACTTCTATGATGCAGGTGAAGATCAATTTATTTATGCTAAGAATTTGACCCAAGGGCTAGGGCAAGATGTCCATAAGGAGAATGAGAAACCCGCGATCCGGTTTGTGGATATTCATGAAATCACTGGAACTGATGGTGCGTATCGTTTCAGTTGGGAAGTTGCAAAACCGACCATATTTCAAAAAAAATCGTTTACTGTGAAAGATTTAAATATAGGATTGAAGGCTGTTAAGGATCAAGGTGGCCGAATAGTATTTTTAACTTTCCTTTCCAATCTTCCGCTTATACACTTTCCTTTATCTGAAACTGGTTTTAAATTTATTGGGCAGCTTACTGATTA
>JAPKEA010000060.1 GCA_028822275.1 Planktomarina sp.
TGCATTGTCCGAACCACCGTTGGCTGCCACCGTGGCAGATAATTCACCTGAAGCGAGGTTTTTGGTTTTCTTAAACATCAAGTGCTCAAGAAAATGCGCAATACCGGATTTTCCAGGCGTTTCGTCCGCAGCACCCACTTTGTACCAAACCATTTGTACAACAACTGGAGCACGGTGGTCTTCGATGACCACAACCTGCATCCCATTCTCGAGAAAAAAACCTGTTACATTGGCTTCAGCTGCCACTTGCAGCGGAAAACATGCCGCGACTGCCAAAAAAAATCTTGAAAACATAAGCACTCCTCCATCTAATTTAACAGCTAGATGTAATCTTCTTGCTTACAAGCCCAAAGTCACAAACATAATCTGGTTTTGTCAGTCAGCTGTCTTTTTTTGAATCAGTTGCAAAGAAAATAATCCCCAATAATCCAAGAAATATTGCAATATCAGCCACATTGAACGAGAATGGGTTGCGAATACCGCAGCACGTCACATTCAAAAAATCAGCAACACCACCGTAAATAAGCCGATCGATTGCATTGCCAACAGCCCCACCGATCACCAGACCCGCCGAAATCAGTGCTATTGTCCTTACTTCACGGCGCATCCAAAATGCAATAAATCCGGACATCAAGACCGCAACTGCAATAAGAACCCATCGTGCAATTTCACCATTATTTGCAAACAGTCCAAAATTAATGCCTGTGTTCCAGGCCATATGGAAATGGATGAAACCAGGTATTACACTTATCGATTCAAGTGTTAGGAGATCTAACCACTGCACTACAATCCACTTGCTCAATTGATCGAGAGTAAAGCAGATAGTAGCGCTCCAGATGATAGTTTTTTTCATATCAATGCCTAAAATGCCTTATACCTGTAAACACCATTGCTAATCCCGCACCATCCGCTGCTGCAATTACTTCCTCATCACGCATTGAGCCACCAGGTTGGATCAACGCTGTAGCCCCAGCTTCTGCCGCTGTGATGAGGCCGTCAGCAAAAGGAAAAAAGGCGTCAGACGCAACAACCGAACCTTGTGTAAGTGGCGCAGAAAGACCAAGAAACTCAGCCATATCAATGGCCTTGCGCGCGGCAATGCGCGTGCTGTCAACCCGGCTCATTTGTCCCGCACCAATCCCAACAGTCGCACTATCTTTCACATAAACAATGGCATTTGATTTAACATGTTTTGCAACCTTCCAAGCAAACAGCATGTCAGTCATTTCTTGAGCCGTTGGAGCACGTTTGGTGACTACTTTCAGTTCGTCTGGTAAAACCTGCCGTACATCTTTGTCTTGAACAAGGTATCCGCCAGAAACCTGACGAATAGTTTGGTAGGGTGTATTCACATCTGGAAACGCACCCATTGTTAAAAGCCTAAGGTTTTTTTTCTGTGCAAAGATAGCACGCGCATCTTCATCAGCATCTGGGGCTATCACAACTTCTGTAAATATTTTACAAATTTCTTCTGCAGTTGGACCATCCAGGGTTTGGTTTAATGCAACGATACCACCAAACGCGCTAGTTTGATCACATTGGAATGCGGCTTCATAAGCCCCCTTCAAAGTCGCACCGTGGCTCACACCGCAGGGGTTCGCATGTTTAATAATTGCGCATGCTGGACCTTTTTCTGGATCAAATTCTGCGATAAGTTCGACAGCTGCATCCGTGTCATTGATATTATTATAAGAAAGCTCTTTTCCTTGGTGTTGAACTGCAGTCGCAACTCCAGGTCGGTTTTGACCATCCGTATAAAACGCTGCAGATTGATGGGGGTTTTCGCCGTAGCGCAGCTTTTGAGCCAATTTTCCAGCAACGGCTTTGCGGCGTGGGGTCACTTCTAAAGTTTTTCCCATCCAATTTGAAACCGCTACATCGTAAGCAGCCGTTCTCGAATAGGCCGTTAGTGCCAGTTTCTGACGAAATGCGTAATTGGTACACCCTTCGTTTTCGTCTAACTCAGTCAAAAGCGCTTTGTAATCCTGTGGATCTGTCACAACTGAAACAAATCCATGATTTTTTGCAGCAGCTCGGATCATGGCAGGGCCACCGATGTCAATATTTTCAATGGCAGTTACATAATCTGCTCCGTTCGCTATGGTCTTCTCAAACGGATAAAGGTTTACGACCAAAAGATCGATTCCAACAATACCGTAATTCTGCATTGCGTTCACATGATCAGGGTTGTCACGAAGCGCCAAAAGCCCTCCATGAATATTTGGATGTAATGTTTTCACTCTGCCATCCATCATTTCTGGAAAACCGGTAACTGACGCAACATCAGTAACTTCAAGCCCTACATCGCGCATCGCTTTAGCAGACCCACCAGTCGACAAAAGCTTTACATCACGCACAGCCAGCGCTTGAGCCAGATCCAGCAAGCCAGATTTGTCAGATACAGAAATCAAAGCACGTTTGAGAGGGGCAAGGCCAATCATGAAGTATCCTAAAAATGTGCCGCATCAAGCTTTCCTGATATGCTTTTGAAGCTTTTTTTGTGCTTTGGCTAGTGGCTAACCTACGCCAATGGTTGTTTGTGTGGACAGCCAAATAATATAGTTTTCCAATTTACCCAAGATCGCGTTTGTTCTCGTCTAAACTGGAGATTTTTAAAATCGCCAAAATGTGATGGTTTTTACAAATAGGGTTTTATCCACAACGCTTATTCCTAATGTGAATTATCCAGCACGATTAAATCGGATTATGTAAAAACCATCCATGCCACCGTGCTCTGTCCAATAATCCGGTCTTAAACGATATCCACCTTCTTCTGTGGCCCACTCGACATCCATTCCTGCGGGGACCGAAGTATCAACGCTAAAATCTTTGTGACTAAGAAGAAAGTTCTCAGCTTGGACTTCACCCTCATCCGGGATCAAAGAGCAGGTACAAAATACTAATCGCCCTCCTGGTTTCACACGCTGAGAGGCCTCATCAAGCATTTTTGACTGCAGATCTATGAGTTCAAATATTCCCGTTCCATCTTTTGCGAACGGCAAATCTGGATGACGTCGGATCGTACCAGTCGCAGAGCATGGCGCGTCCAGCAAAACCGCATCAAACTTACGGACGTCATCCCATTCTAAAATATTGGCAATAATTGTTTCTGCATGTAAATTAGTACGCACCAAATTCTCTGTAACCCGCTCCATCCGATGCTTTGAGATATCCAAAGCTGTGACCTGTCCACCAGCATTGGCCAACTGCATCGTTTTTCCGCCTGGGGCTGCACAAACATCTAAGACGGTCTCACCTTCTTTAACCGCCAGCCAAGCTCCTGGCCATGTGGCTGCAGCATCTTGAACCCACCATTGGCCAGTAGCAAAACCATCAAGTTTCGTAATCTGACCCATTTCTGCAAGACGTACAGATCCATTTGGCAAAATGGTACCTCCCAATAATTTTGCCCATTTTTCAGTGTTTGACACAACGCTAAGATCAACTGGAGCACCACGCATATGGGCTGTTTCCATGGCCATGATCGGACCATTTCCATAGGCTTCCTTCAAAGGGTTCCGCAACCATTTGGGCATCATTTGGACAGGTGATTTATCCCATTTTCCTAAAATATCAGCTACAGATTTTCGCAACACTGCGTTGATAAGACCCTTGAAGCCACGGGTCTGCCCATTGGCCGCACAAATCGATACAAGGTCATTCACCACAGCATGCGCCGGAGCGTCAAGCGCGACAATTTCAACCACACCAAGACGTAGAATATTCAAAACCTCAACAGCAGGTAGTTTTGACAGATGTGGGCGTAAGGCGCGATCAGCCCGACCGACGTGCCGCAGAGTGTGTGTTGCCAGCCTCTGCGCACGCGCGCGTTCTTCTGAGGGCAAATTTCGAAAATCTTCAGTTTGAATCATTTCAGACAATTGCTTTTGCTCAGTCATAACACCATTTAAAATGCCTATCGCAGCCAAGCGGGCCACGTTCAAAACTGGGCGTTTAACGCTCTTGCCTGCAAGTGAAGTTCCGGGTTGGCCAAAATTTTGTGGAGGGTTGGGCATACGATATCCTTGAGATCTAATAAAAGCGGCATATATCAACCTTATGTCAGAAAACAAGAAACCCTTATTAAAAGCTGCAGCAGAACGCGCTTTAGCAGAAGCTCAAGAACGCAAAAATTGTGCCTCACCAGACAAACTTCCGATTGAGCTAGGCGGGCGGGATGGCCCAGAGCCCATTCGTTTTGGTGACTGGGAACGCAAGGGCATAGCAGTTGATTTCTAGAAAAACTGAGTTAAAAGCTTATTTTAACGTAAATTGGGCATTTGCCCCGAGCCCTTTATCACTCGTGAAACGTATCTTATTTTCCACCATCGAAACTGATTGGCAATTGTAACCAATGTCGCGGTCGCCCCAAACCATATTTCGACAAAAATAATTATTTTCCCAATCCCAATTTCCGCTGACATCTCTCCCTAGCGCGCTGCCTCGAATGGTACCATCTGAAGAAATTTGTAGGCGAATCCCAAACAGCCAAAGTTCAAGAGATTTATTTTCAATAACTGCAAGAAATTCACTTCGATCAATAATAATTTTCTCAGATTGAGCCTGCGCGTAAGATGCCGTTACTGTTAAAAGAAGAGTAAATAAAATTCGCATGGTTGTTCTTTATTTTCAGCTATATAAGTTATGTACGCGTATTAAAGCGATTTGGATCACAAACCTAGAACATCCATCATAGTGTAGTGACCGGGCATTTTATCTTGTCCCCAGAGGGCAGCCCTCATTGCACCACGCACAAAAATACCCCTATCCGTTGCCATATGGCGCAGAACAATGCGCTCCCCCGATGATGCAAATAACACATCATGCTCACCTACAATGTCACCGCCGCGAATTGCAGAAAACCCAATATCACCACGTTTTCGCTCACTTGCAATACCGTCACGTCCACTATCACGAACATCAGAAAGTGTGACATTCCGACCTAACGCTGCTGCCTCACCCAACATTAAAGCCGTGCCTGAAGGGGCGTCAACTTTATGATTATGATGAGTTTCAATAATCTCAATATCAAAATCTTCATCTAATGCCGCTGCAACTTTTTCAGTTAATTTTGTTAGTAAATTAACACCCAAAGACATGTTACCAGCACGCACAATAACCGCATGGCGGCTTGCTGGCTCCAGCTGGGAAATTTCGCTATCTGTCATGCCAGTCGTGCCAATCACATGGACTGCGCGTGCCTGGGCTGCTAAAGCCGCAAATTCAAGTGTCGCCTTTGGGGCTGTGAAATCAATTACAGCTTGCGAAACCGCAAAAGCCTCCAAAGCATCATCAGTGACACTAACCCCGATTGGCTGCCCGCCTAATGCTTCACCCACATCTTGGCCAATCCATGGATGGCCAGCGATCTCAACTGCGCCAACGAGCCTAGCGCGGTCACTTTCCATTACCGCTTTAAGCAACGCTTGACCCATACGCCCTGAGGCCCCGGTGATGGTAATTCCTGGGTTTTCAGCCATGATGTTCTCCTCTGCAGTGTATTTGACGTAAAGTTTTGCTACTTGCAAACCCATTGAGACAAAGTCTATGTCGCAGTTATGGCTAAAAAGAGATCAAATCTAAATGGCGCCCCTTCGCAGAGGCAGCTTAAAGTGGGCGAAGTTATTCGTAGGACACTATCCGAAGTCCTGGCACGTGGCCAAGTGCACGATCCAGAATTGAACCGTATTTCAATCACAGTATCTGAAGTAAGAACCTCCCCTGACCTCCAGATTGCAACCGTGTTCGTGATGCCTCTGGGCGGCACTCAATACGCAGAGACCATCGAAGCTTTGGCGCGCAACAAAGGTCAGTTGCGGCATTTCGTAGGCACCAAAGCTGGACTGAAGTTCGCACCTGACTTGCGCTTTCGTATCGACGATACATTTGATCGCATGGAAAGCACACGAATTTTGTTTGAACGCGACGAAGTAAAACGCGATTTGGATGATTAGTGCCAACATCGCAACGAACCTGAGAACAGTCTAAAGATTGACCCCCATGCTTCTCCAGGTTAGGGCACCAGCTGCAACAGGTGAGGGCATTATGGGACGTACACGCAAAGGTCGCGATATTTCGGGTTGGTTGATCGTTGATAAACCCGCAGGCCTTACCAGCTCTGCTGTTGTCAACAAAGTGCGCTGGGCGTTTGATGCCAAAAAAGCGGGACACGCAGGAACCCTCGACCCAGAAGCCACTGGTTTGCTAGCCATTGCATTCGGTGAAGCCACAAAAACAATTCCCTATATCACAGATGCCACCAAGTGTTACGAATTCACCATCAATCTTGGCTCTTCCACGAATACAGATGATGCCGAAGGAGAGGTCATTAAATCCTCTAAACAGCGCCCTTCTGACGCTGAAATTGTTGAAGGTTTGCAAAGATTTTTAGGTGATATCATGCAAGTACCCCCACAATTCTCAGCTGTGAAAATTGATGGGCAAAGAGCCTATAAATTGGCACGTGCCGGCGAAGACATCGAAATTGCCGCTCGGCATTTGTTTGTCAAGGAACTGATCTTGGTAGATCGTCCATCAAAAGATACTGCCGTCCTGGAAATGACCTGCAGTAAGGGTGGCTATGTCCGGTCAATTGCACGAGACTTAGGCGAATTTTTGGGTTGTTACGGACATGTGGCAAAATTGCGTCGCCTATGGTCTGGTCCTTTTGATCTGGAATACGCCATTTCACTTGAGCAAGTTGAAACTTTTGCCAAAACCTCAAAATTAGATCAGTTTCTTCGTCCCCTAGAGGAGGGTCTCACTGACCTACCCCACGGCACAACAAATGCCGAGGGTGCCGCAAAACTGCGTAATGGAAATCCTGCAGTTTGCTATATAAAAGCAGAGTATGGCGACGAAATTTGGGTAAGCTACGACGGCAAAGCCCAAGCTGTTGGTCGATTCAAATCTGGAGAAATCCACCCAGCTCGCGTGTTCCTACAAACCTCAGAACAACACGACTGATTGTTTATGCCAACACCTAGTTACTCTCTTGAACTCGTTGCCAAGTTCCCCCAGCATGGGTGAATGATTACCAGATCCCATACAAAAGGTGACGCGCCTAGTATTGCAGTTTTTTCAGAGTGCGAGCAGTATCGATATGCGCTCACTAGGGTCTGGGGTCCAAAAGGCTTGAAGGTAAACTTTGTGATGCTAAACCCGTCTACCGCCACGGAGGTTCAAAATGATCCGACAGTTGAGCGATGTGAAAGACGAGCGCGCACTTTGGGATTCGGTGGGTTTCGTGTGACTAATATTTTTGCTTGGCGCGACACGGATCCAAAAAAGATGCGAGCCGCAAGAGACCCCATTGGGCCTGAAAATGACACGGCTATTTCGGACGCCTGCAATTGGGCAGATCAGATTATTGCAGCGTGGGGTACTCATGGAGCTTATTTAAACCGTGGAGTACAGGTAGCGGAAATTATTCGAAACTCTAGAAAACCTGTTTTTCATCTAGGGTTATCGAGAGAGGGCCACCCAAAACATCCACTATATATTGCCTACAGCCAACAACCGGAGATGTGGAAATGATTGCCGGTTTTAAAAAGTCAGTCCTTCATTGCAATGGTGTTAATATCACATTTTTCAGGGCTGGAAAAGGCAAGACACTACTACTACTTCACGGATATCCACAAAATCATATATGCTGGGAGAAAATTGCACCTGTGTTAGCGCGGTCATACGACGTAATTGTTCCAGATTTGCGCGGCTATGGTGACAGTAGCGCTCCCCCCAACGATACAGAAAATACAATCTACTCCAAGCGCACAATGGCGCAAGACATGGTAGATCTTCTTAGTGAATTGGAAATTCCAATAGCTAGCCTTTTAGGCCATGATCGCGGCGCGCGCGTAGCTTACCGTTTTGCCCTAGATCACCCTGAATTAATTGAAAAATTAGGTATAATTGAAATTGTACCAACTGGTGATTTTTGGGCGGGTTGGAATGCGGATTTAGCAATGGCAGCCTATCACTGGACCTTCTTAGCACAACCATACCCAATGCCAGAACACATGATTGGATCTAATTCAGACAGCTATATTGAATGGACGTTAGAACAATGGACACTGAATAAAACTCTGAATGTATTTACGAATGAAGCTTTAGAAAGCTACCGAAATCAAGCCCGCGATCCAGCTCGTCTTCACGCAATGTGTTCTGACTACCGTGCTGGAGCAACTACAGATCGTCGAATCGACCTTGAGGATCAATCAAAATCCAGAAAAATCTCAGTACCTACCAAAGTCTTGTATGGAGCTCATGGTTTTCCTGCTAAAAACGGCAACGCCGTATCGCTCTGGCAGAGTTGGGCAAGCGACTTAGGCATATCAGTTTGTGAGTCTGGCCATTTCGTAATGGAGGAAAACCCACAAGCTGTTCTAGATACTTTTCTACCATTTTTTGCCAACTAGTTATAGAATTGAGAATTTTTGAATTATCGGCATTAGGCATGTTCGCTTAATTGAATAAGAAACATACTTTTCTTTTTATAAAAACATGATTAAAGACACTTAATGTACAGATTCTGTATGCTATCTCCACGGGCCTAGCTGGACGACATCCCGGCATGCGCCATAACCCTTAACTTTTTAAAGGAGCCCCCGATGTCGATTATGCCAGAAGAAAAAGCACGCATTATGAAAGAGTTTGCAACCAAAGAGGGTGATACAGGTTCCCCTGAAGTACAGGTTGCTGTACTGTCATCTCGCATCGCGACTTTGACAGAGCACTTTAAAACTCATAAAAAAGACAACCACGGCAGACGTGGACTGTTAAAAATGGTCGCAACTCGTCGCAAATTGCTGGATTACGCACGCGGCAAAGACGAGGCTCGTTACCAGGACCTGATTAAACGCTTAGGCCTACGCCGCTAAGGACGTTGAAGTTTATAGCTTACAAGGCCGCATCTATCTGGGTGCGGCTTTTTTATGGATGCTTTTCAAATAAGACACTCAGCAATCCTGATTAATTATATGAAAGCGGAATGATGAACTTTCGCAAACCCACTGATGCATTTGCCTCTACTGCTGTTTTAATAGCAGCGGCTATTTGGGGATTATATTGGGTGCCTTTGCGCTACCTTGAGAGTATTGGCGTTGCTGAAGCCTGGACAGTAGTCCTTATAAACCTGCCCGCTGCTGCCATAATTTCCATCACATTTTTTGCAAAATTTAGAATACACAGACCACGTCTTACTCGAGCCGTCGCCATTGGTATATTGATGGGGTTTACCGTCGCGTTTTTTACAATGGGGTTAGTTTATTCCTCGGTTATAAGGGTTACGCTACTATTTTACCTAACACCCATATGGTCGACCCTAATTGGGATGTACTGGCTGAACGAGCCAACAACTAAAAGCCGCTGGTTAGCAATATGCATAGGCCTTTTGGGCCTCACACTTTTGATCTCACAAGGTGGCGGACAAATTCCCTTAAACATTGGTGATGTTTACGGCTTTATTGCTGGCATCACTTGGGCTGTCGGTGGCTCAATGGTGAAACGCTACGACAAAGTTCCAATGAACAGCCTACTGTTTTTTCAATTACTCTTTGCAGCACTCGCAGCTTTGTTTTTGGACTTAATCTCAGGCCGATCACCCACACCCAGCCTAAGCTTACTCGTTGAAGTTGTTCCGATTTCAATCGCCATATCTCTTTTGATCATTTTGCCTTGCATGCTAATTATCTTTTGGGCGCAAAAATTTTTATACCCCGGTAGAGTTGGACTATTAATGATGAGTGAAGTCATGGTTGCGACACTCACCGCAAGCCTCTTTTTGCCAAATGAGGTAATGGGGTTTATCGAATGGCTTGGCGCTGTATTTATTATTGGCGCGTGTTTCGTAGAAATTATCGCAAGCCCCTCACCCGACTAAGAGCCACACCACATTCTGGGCCCTGGCCATTTTGACACAAATCCAGCCTCCCCCTTTTCACGGACGCCAAGTTACTGTAGACGCACGATATCTGAAACGTGGCGCACAGACTCCGGCACCCGAAAATAAGATATTGGGGTCGGCGGCAATGGGGTCGCCATGTGACTGGCCATTGGGCCATATAGGAAAATATAAATGTTTACAGAAACAAAAAAGTCCATGCAGTGGGGTGAAGAAACCCTTACTCTGGAAACAGGTAAAGTTGCACGTCAGGCTGACGGCAGCGTAA
>JAPKEA010000061.1 GCA_028822275.1 Planktomarina sp.
AAAACTATAAAAGCCAATCTTAACGCGGCTATCTACTCTTTTGCGACTAATTTGTTGTGTGCTAGGAAAATTATGTCGCTTTTAGGGCGATCCAAGCACGAGCTCATACATGAAGCTAACCCGTAGCAACGTGAAGCCGTCCGCAATAGTAAGAGCAAGGTAACTCATTAATTCCTAGTGAGTTGGTAACCGGAAATATGGCCCTGATGGGCTGCGCTGATACCAGGAGCCAGTGATCACAGGATAAAAAGACATAGCGAGAGGGTAGTGCTAAAAAGACCACGTAAGCTTATGCCCCAGATAAACAGACCTATGATCTTGACTGCAACCATTAGGTTCGTCCATGTCCATCAATTATACGGTGAGTTTTGTGCCCCTTCCTCATAACCAGTTCAGTCAAAAGATTATAAGGCAAACTATGGCTGCAATGGCGTACAACGGGGCGGGGAAGTTCGTGTTGAGAAGTGGTGAAAACAAAAGGACTAAACCTTACATTGGAAAGGTTTAAAGTTGGATCACTTAAAAAAGTTAGGCGCCAGGCACAACGCTCCCAGTAGCGTCGATGATTGGGCTTCCCTCTTCTTCTGGGTAAGGTGCATCTGGCCACTGATCGAGCAAGTTCAAAACCACCCCAGATGGCCGGCAGAGGCGCACTCCATTTTTGCAAACAACAACGGGGCGATTTACTAGAATTGGATGTGCAACCATGGCGCCCAGAAGTTGGTCTTGAGTAACTTCTGGGGCTGACTGTCCCATTTTTTCTGCTGGAGTATTGGACACTCGCAAAGCTTCTTTGGCCAAAATACCTGCTGCTGTGAACAAGGACTTAAGATGTGACTTGCTCCAGCCCGTTTCTCAGTATTTAATAATTTCAGGTTTGTAGCCCGCATCAGTGTTGGTACGAACCACGTTTCTTGATGTGCCGCAGTTTGGGTTATGAAATATTAAGATTTCCATCGTAAATCTCTGTTTTGGTTCATTGTGTATATCTAAAAGATTTAAAAGGGCTTGCGTCCTTCGTCTAGATCGGAAAATCTGTGGTATGAAAAAGAAAATACCATCTTGGCCGGATTGTGCAGCTGACCTGATTAATGTAGCGGCCGGGCGCACCGCGGCAGATTTGGTCATCGTTGGTGGGAAAGTCGCAAACGTCCACACGCGTGAAATTTTGCGTTGGGATGTTGCCATAAAATCAAGTCGTTTCGCTTACGTAGGCCCCGATGCAAGCCATTGTATTGGCCCCAATACTGAGGTTTTGGAAACAGATGGATTTGTGTTGCCCGGCTTTTGTGACGGGCATATGCACATTGAAAGTGGCATGCTGACCCCAGCAGAATTTGCGCGCGCAGTCATTCCTCATGGCACGACCACAATGTTCACGGACCCCCATGAGATTGCCAATGTCATGGGTTTGGATGGTGTGAAGTTGATGCATGATGAAGGCTTGCAACAGCCTATTAATATATTCACCCAAATGCCTAGCTGTGCGCCCTCTGCTCCAGGCTTGGAGACTACGGGTTTTGAAATCAGCGCTGACGATGTCGCTGAGGCCATGCAGTGGCCGGGAATAGTTGGTCTGGGGGAAATGATGAATTTCCCAGGCGTCATTAATAATGATCCGCAGATGTTAGCTGAAATGGAGGCAACAGCGCGTGCTGGGAAAACCATCGGTGGACATTATGCAAGTCCAGATCTCGGTCCCGCCTTTCACGCTTACGCCGCGGGTGGACCAGCTGATGATCACGAAGGGACGTGCGAACAAGACGCAATTGCGCGGGTGCGCCAAGGTATGCGATCGATGATGCGTTTGGGCAGTGCTTGGTATGATGTGAAAACACAGATAACGGCAATCACTGAAAAAAAGCTAGATTCTCGTAATTTTATTTTATGCACTGATGATAGCCATTCTGGAACTTTGGTTAACCATGGACATATAAACCGGGTGATCCGACATGCTATAGAGTGTGGCTGTGATCCAATGATAGCCTTGCAGATGGCTACTATTAATACAGCTACGCACTTCGGTCTGGAGCGAGAAATTGGAAGTATTGCGCCAGGCCGCCGCGCTGACTTAGTTTTCACAAGCGATTTAACCTCGCTGCCCATTGATCGAGTGATCGCGTGCGGCCAGACGGTTGCTTTGGCTGGACAAATTACAACTGAATGTCCCCATATTGAGTGGCCGACAAAGGCACGTAACACTGTGCGGTTAGGGGCCAGTAAAACAGCTGAGGATTTTGCTATTTTAGCTCCTAAAGGTAGCACATCAGCAGATGTACGAGTCATAGGTGTAGTAGAAAACCAGGCTCCTACTAAAGCTTTAGAAGTTAATTTACCGGTGCTAAATGGAAAAGTTTCAGCAAAGGGAGATGTTTGCCAAATTGCTTTGGTAGAACGTCACCGAGCGACGGGTTCTGTTTCAAATGGCTTTGTGTCTGGATTTGGGTATAAAGGAAATATGGCCATCGCCTCGACGGTAGCTCATGATAGCCATCACATGATCGTTGTAGGGACATGTCTTGAAAATATGGCCCTTGCGGCGAACCGCTTGGCAGACGTGGGCGGTGGTATTTGTGTTTGGAAAAATAGCAAAGAGTTATCCATGGTCGAATTGCCTATAGCTGGATTAATGTCAGATGCTCCGGCAGCACTGGTCGCAGCGAAAGCGGATAAGATGGTTGCGGCTATGGCAGTTTGTGGATGTACGCTCAACAACGCTTTCATGCAACACTCATTGCTTGCTTTGGTTGTGATCCCTGAATTGCGAATAAGTGATTTAGGTCTCGTCGATGTAACAAAATTTGAGATGACTTCGGTTATAAAGGGAACGCAGCATTGAATTCTCAGCATGACAATATTTATATTTTGTCGGCGGATACGTCTCCAGAAAGTTTTAGTGACCCCGAAAAAGCGGTCGCACGACTGATACAGCTTTATACGCAATCGGCTGACTTTCTATGTAAAAAATTTGTAGAAGTTTTGGCTGCTGGTAGATCTGATGAGCGCTTCCGCGCCTACTATCCCGAAGTCAGAATTTCAACCACAAGTTACGCAACGGTTGATAGCAGGCTTTCTTTTGGCCACGTAAGTGGGCCGGGAACATATACAACAACTATTACAAGACCTGCATTATTTCGAAGCTACTTGCTACAGCAGCTTAGCCTTTTGATGGAAAACCATGGCGTGGAAGTGCAAGTTGGATATTCTAAAACCCCGATTCCGGTTCATTTTGCTGTCGCAAATGACAGCACTTTGGTTGTGCCTCCAGACGCGGGAGGTTTCACTCTACGTGATGTATTTGATGTACCGGACTTATCGACAACGAACGACGATATTGTGAATGGAATTGAAAAGAAATCGAGTGATAACTCTTTGCCGTTGGCCCTCTTTACTGGCCAACGAATAGATTATTCATTGGCGCGTTTAGCTCACTATACAGCAACGGACCCTGTTCATTTCCAAAACCATGTTTTATTTACAAATTACCAGTTTTATGTGGAAGAGTTTGAAGCTTTTGCGCGTGATCAACTTGATAATTCGTCAAGTGGTTATGTGGCTTTTGTGGGTACAGGCAACCAAACAATACATTCTGGTTCAGAGCGGTTTCAGGCCCAACCCAAAATGCCTCAAATGCCAACCTATCATTTGAAGCGTGCCGATGGCAGTGGAATAACTTTGATAAATATTGGTGTTGGTCCATCTAATGCGAAAACTGCCACAGATCATATTGCTGTTCTTCGGCCACATGCATGGATAATGGTCGGGCATTGCGCTGGATTGCGCAATTCGCAAAATTTGGGAGATTTTGTGCTTGGTCATGCCTATCTGCGAGAAGATCATGTTCTTGATGAGGATTTGCCAGCATGGGTACCCATCCCAGCTCTCGCTGAAATTCAAACTAGCCTTGAACAAGCAGTGGCAGAGGTGACGGAACTAAAAGGGTACGATCTGAAGCAGGTTATGCGAACTGGAACTGTGGCCACAATTGATAATCGAAATTGGGAATTGCGGGATCAATCTGGCCCGGTTCATCGCCTTAGTCAATCTCGCGCCATTGCTCTTGATATGGAAAGTGCCACGATTGCTGCGAACGGTTATCGCTTCCGTGTGCCCTACGGAACGCTGCTTTGTGTGAGTGATAAACCATTACACGGGGAGTTGAAATTACCTGGAATGGCGACGGATTTTTATAAAAGCCAAGTTGCTCGGCACCTGATGATTGGAATTCGTGCGATGGAGATTTTAAGAGAAATGCCCCTTGAACGCATACATTCTCGTAAGCTTCGAAGCTTTAATGAGACAGCTTTTCTATAAAAATGCAATTTTTTGTAGTTTTTTTCAATAATTGTTACACAATTTGTTGTGTCTCACCACAATATGAAGTTAAGTAAGCATGATTGGTGCCCAAGGTGTTGGGCTTGTTAGGAGAAAATGAATGTCTAAACCTATGACTAAAACACAACTGGTTGCTGCTTTGGCAGACCAAATGGGCTCTGATAAGAAATCAGCTGCTTCGGCTCTTGATGCGATTTGTGGTTTGATCACAAGCGAAGTTTCAGGTGGTGGCGCCGTAACTTTGCCTGGCGTGGGCAAAATCTATTGCCGTGAACGTCCAGAGCGTATGGTCCGTAACCCTGCGACAGGCGAAAGCTTCCAAAAGGCAGCCGACAAAGTAGTTAAAATGACTATTGCAAAAGCGTTGAAAGACAGCGTTAACGGCTAGCTATAAATTTAAAGCTTTAAAGGCCTGTGTAGGATATTCTTGCACAGGCTTTTTTTATGAATACGCTAAGTCTAATTGTAAGAAGCTGAAAGACTTCATGGAGGTGTTAAACTTGCCTTAGTAAGGGCTTTTAGCGCCACCGGTTATAAGTTAGGTTAATAGAAAGAAGCCCACGATGGATATACGCGCAATTTTGGCGGGTCTTGTGTTTGCTCTGATCTGGTCGTCTGCGTTTACATCTGCACGTGTTATTGTTGCCGAGGCCCCGCCAATTCTATCCCTCTCGTTAAGGTTCTTAATCTCTGGGGTCATTGGTGTGGGGCTTGCTCGCCTTTTGGGCCAAACTTGGCGGCTAAATAGGGCAGAATGGCAGGCCATCTTTATTTTTGGTCTTTGTCAAAATGCTCTTTACTTGGGGCTTAACTTTGTAGCCATGCAAACAATTGAGGCATCACTGGCTTCTATAATTGCATCTACTATGCCTCTTCTAGTCGGTCTTGTGGGATGGGTTTGGTTTAAAGAGAAGCTGCCAATTGCAGGCGTTTGGGGGCTAATCGTAGGTGCGGTTGGGGCTGCTTTGATTATGGGAGTTCGAATGCAAGGTGGTACTGATTTTTTTGGTATTACTCTTTGTATTGTTGGTGTTTTATCTATCACAGTTGCTACGCTGTCGATGCGAGGTGTATCCTCGGGCGGTAATCTTTTAATGATCGTTGGCTTGCAGATGTTGGTTGGTGCCATCATTCTTGCTTTTCCCGGCGCAGTATTTGAGGAATGGGACGTTGTCTGGACGCCCAAGCTGTTGTTAGCTTTCTCCTACACGGTTTTAATGCCAGGCCTTTTGGCAACTTTCATCTGGTTTTGGTTGGTGGGCCGTATTGGAGCTGTTCGCGCTGCAACATTCCACTTTTTAAACCCTTTCTTTGGCGTCTTAATAGCGGCCTTATTCCTAGGTGAAAGCCTAGGTATCTGGGATGCCGTTGGCGTTATAGTAATAATGACTGGCATCTTTGTAGTACAAACCTCGCGTAACATCTGAGATAAAACCCCACGAGGAAGTGACTGACTGTAATCCGATTTGGGGCTGACAAACTAGGTTTATCAGCCCATTTAAGGGCATGGAAATTCTATTTGGATACCTCGCAGGTCTATTAACACTTATAAACCCTTGCGTGTTACCGGTTTTACCAATTGTATTAGCAACCGCTCTGCAGGTGAATAGGTTTGGTCCGATCGCTTTGGCAGCTGGCATGAGTTTGGCGTTCGTGTCGCTTGGAATTATTGTATCTGCCTTTGGCGCATCTCTGGGAATTCATCCAGAAACTATCTCACGTACTGCGGCATTTTTAATGATTGGTTTTGGAGTGGTCCTATTGGTGCCCAGAGATGTAGTTTCATTTTCTTGGTTGATAGATAGCGTTTCTTCGCACGCAGATAGTCAACTGAATAGTATGGATCAAAGTGGTTTGCGTGGTCAGTTTTTTGCTGGAGTATTGTTGGGAGCTCTTTGGTCTCCGTGCATTGGTCCGACCCTTGGAGGTGCGATTGCGCTTGCCAGTGGTGGCGGATCTTTGCTTTGGTCGACGTCTATTATGATCAGTTTTGCTGTGGGCGTTTCTAACGTAATATTTTTACTGGCTTATGGGACCCGAAGTATTTTAAAACGCCGAAAGCGTCTTATGCGCAATCTTTCATTCAGTGCGCGAAATATTTTGGGATGGATTTTAATTCTAGTTGGTATGATGATCTTGTTTAAGGTTCATCACATGTTCGAAATATGGGCTGTACAAAATTTGCCATTTTGGCTTCAGGACCTTTCAGTTCGATATTAAAATTACGTAGGAGTTTAGATATGGATCGTCGTGCATTTACTTTTTCTGCTTTGGCGTTGGCAGGCCTTCCAAGCCTGGGACTTGCCTCGATAGACTATGAACCGGGGCTGGTAAAGTCACTACTAGCGGAGGGTAAAACGGTATTTTTAGATTACGCTACTGATTGGTGCACGACCTGTGCCGCTCAAAAAAGGATTATGGCAGCGCTATGGAACGAAAATGCTGACTATGAGGCTAATATTGTTTTTGTTCGCATTGACTACGATCTATATGGGCGCGCAGAATTGGCAAAACTGCTCGGCATACCACGCCGATCAACTTTGGTTGCGCTTAGGGGCAATGTTGAGCTTGGTCGTAATGTTGCAGGTACGTCGCGTAAAAGTATTAAAGCTTTGTTTGATATTGCTTTAGAAGCGGCTTTGGCCACCTAATTGCCACTCAAGCTAAATAAGATCTGCTGCCTCATCAAAATCTTTAAGTGTTGCCACTTCGGTGATGCTTAAGTCTTTTAGAGAGTCTTTAGTATCCTGCAATGTCGTTGCGCTTGACCAGCGAACGCCTTCAAAAATCCCGTGTGGTGCTGGACGTAATCTTTTTAGGCCAATTAGCCAGTATCCCCCATCCTCTGCTGGACCAAAGGTGGCTTGATGACTTCCAAGGCTCTGAAATGCTTCCAAAATATGCGAGCGAGTTATTCCTGGAATATCTGCTCCAATGATGCAGGTTGGGCCGGGTGGTAGGCTTTGGAATATGTTTTTCATTCTTTCGCCAAGTGAGCCTTGACCTTGGGCAAGAAGCGCAATGTGTGATGGCCAAACACGACTTCTAAGGCCCTCGTAATCAGGCGTCACTGCTAAAATTAAATCCCAGCGTGGATCTTTTAATTCGCGCAGTAACTTTTGAGATTGATGACGAAACCACCAGGCGGCAGTAGTCATCCCAAGCGATGCTCCAATCCTAGTTTTTACCCGCCCGGGACGTGGTTCCTTGACCATAACAACTAATCTCTGGCGAAATTTAGGTGAAGTAATCACACAAAATTCGCGAATATATAGATTTAAGTTGATGTATTTGTGCTACTTCTACACGCTCATCAACTTGGTGCATAGTTTTGCCGACGAGGCCGAACTCCACTACTGGGCAATGATGTTTCACGAAACGTGCATCTGAAGTTCCACCACTCGTGGACATTTCTGGAACCCTGTTCGTTTCAACTTGGATAGCACGGGCGACAAGATTAGATAATTCTCCTGGCGGCGTAAAGAAGCTCTCTCCTGAGATGTGGACCTGCATTTTGATTTCGACACCAAATTTGGCACCTATTTTGTGTGTGTGCACCTCTAACCATTTTGTCAGACTTGCACCTGAATGGGTGTCGTTAAAGCGAATGTTTACAGTCGCATGACTTTGAGAAGGTATTATGTTGGTAGCCGGGTTGCCGGTATCAATTGTCACAATGGCAATAGTAGATGAATCAAAGTGCTCAGTTCCTTGGTCTAATGTACTTGAAGCCAGAGTGTCCATTAAACGGATCATAGCTGGAAAAGGGCTATTCGCTCGATGAGGGTATGCTGAATGACCTTGCTGACCAATAACTGTGAAATGTGCGTTCAAGGACCCGCGGCGACCAATTTTCATCATCTCGCCCATTTCATTTGGATTAGTGGGTTCCCCAACAAGACAGACATTCATTTTTTCGCCTTTAGATTGCATCCAATCAAGCAAAGCTACCGTACCGTCCTTAGCGGGACCCTCTTCATCACCTGTGATCGCCAGAACCACAGATCCGTCGGGTGGGGTTTGCAACACAAAATCAATGGCCGCCGCTGCGAAAGCTGCAACGCCAGATTTCATGTCAGTCGCACCACGGCCATACATCCAGCCATCTATTATTTCTGCGCTGAATGGATTAACGCTCCACGCATCAATATCACCCACTGGCACCACATCTGTGTGACCATTAAAGCCGAATGTTTTTCCAGTGCCCCATCGAGCGAATAGGTTTGAGACGCCACCACGGTCAACTCGGGTGCAACTAAAGCCATTCTTGGAAAGTAGTTTTTCAAGTAAAACTAAAGCGCCACCTTCAGTTGGAGTGACGCTGGCACAGCGGATTAGGTCGGCGGTTAGGGACACTGGATCAATCATTAGTGTGCCCCTTTTGGAGCATTTTCATAAAAGGGAGTCATTTGTGCAACCACAACGCTGTTTTCGTCCAAGGCGCGTTGCATCAGGTCTCGCTCGTCTTGGGCGATATCATGACCTTCCTCCAGACGCTCAGCCAATGTACCGTAACCAGTGACATCTAGTGGGGCCAATTCAGCTTGCTTCAAAATGGCGACTGTTTCCCGCACGGCTTCGGCCTCATCAACGCCACTTGCATAGATCATGAGTGCACCCCCTGTGGCATCTTGGGGTAGCCCGTCACCTTCTTTGCGTCCGACTTCAACAAGAAGGGTAAAAACAAAATGTTCGCGTTTTTTCTTTTCGGTCATCACAAAACTGTCCGTTAGTTGGGTGTTCATAACGTGTTTGGCAGATAGATGGGAGAGGCTTTAAGCAAAATACAATTGTTTTTTGGCATGTAGCCTAAATCGCCAATGAAATATTTAGCTATTTTCTAATGTGATATTTAGTATGAACAGCTTGTCTTAATTAGAAAGCCAAATCCATTTGTTGGGGGCTGGGGAATAAGATTAGATAATTGTGAAGGGTGGCATCCTCTGTCTCTTTGTAAGATGGGACAGTGTTGTGGTAGTTTTTAGTCTTGGACACAAATGTCGCAGACGGCTAATCATAGACCCCTTTTTGGCATTATCGTCCTGAGTAAGATTACCAAGAAAGTCCTTCATGACAGCTGTTTCTCCTATTTCCCATTCAGTGGGTGTTTCAAAATATGGTGTGCTGTTCGTTTTTGCGGCAGGTGTACTCTGGTCAACGGTTGGTCTTGGTATTCGCCTTATCGAAGACGCTGTCGTGTGGCAGATACTGCTCTATCGTTCAATCAGTATGTCACTCTTTCTTTATGTTGTTATTCGCCTTCGCTCTGGTGAAAGCCCTTTTACACAAATACGCCGTACTGGATTTTCTACTGTCATTGCTGGTATTGCGCTGGTGGCTGCCTATTCAGGTGGCATCTACGCAATCCAGAATACCTCTGTCGCAAATGCGCTACTATTGTTTGCTACGGCCCCATTCATGGCTGCAGTTCTGGGGTGGCTGGTTCTGCGCGAACCTGTGCGTGTGGTGACGTGGATAGCAATTGGGATTGCTCTCTGTGGTATTGCTATCATGGTTGCCGACAAATCTGATGGCATTGCACTAAAAGGCAGCTTGGCTGCACTTGGTTCAGCACTAGGCTTTGCTGTCTTTACTGTTGCGTTGCGTTGGGGGCGGACTGGAGAAATGCTGCCATCCGTTTTTCTTTCTGGTCTATTCGCCTTTATTTTTGCATTTCTAATATGCTATTTTATGGGCATACCTCTCGTTTTGAGTGCACATGACGGTAGCGTCGCAATGGGCATGGGGGTCTTCCAAATAGGGGTTGGTCTAATCCTTTATACACTGGGCTCACGTAGTTTACCTGCCGCAGAACTGA
>JAPKEA010000062.1 GCA_028822275.1 Planktomarina sp.
ATTGAATCATACAGGCTTGAAAGCCTCAATCAAATTAATAGGGCCTGAGCCTAGCTAGATTCTGAGAACGCTCCCATTAGTTAATATTGCCGACCAAATACTGTAAAAAGAAAAAATAGATTTTAAATTCAATTGGGTATAGATCCTAATAACCGAAAATCTATATATTTTGATGCAATAATTATGGATGAATTCGCGTATTTTTCAGTTTATAATCACACGTTTACTCCAGCGCATTTTGGCGACCCGGCCACAGATTACGACAGCCTAATGAACAGTGTAGCAATGCGAGATGTGGCCGCTCAACGCGAAGTTGAGATCTCAGGTCCAGATGCTGCCCAGTTTATTCAGTATCTGATGACACGCGACATCAGCAAAACTAAGTTGGTTTGGTAATCCCACGATTCATGGTCCAACCTCAGCGCTTTAGACAGCGACTAAAGTACTAGAAATGATCGCTGGCTGCATGTTTGGTTGGTCTTTTGGAAGCGTATATTTGAGAAAAATTTAGCCCAGTACAGATTTGGGAAAATAGAAGCTGACAACCCAGTTTGGAACGTCAACGATCTCGGATATCCGAAGATCACCAGCCACTGAGCATAGCATATACGCTTCGACCGCTGATACCTGTGTTGACGAGCAGATCCAATCGATCATAGCGCGAACCGCGTCACGCGAGGCTTGCATAAGATCACTTCCGATCCCGGTTGTCACACGGTAGCCCTGTGCGTCTATGTGGTTGGTTACAGGCCCGTTTGTTTCCAGGCGCGGAAAGGGGAAATTTGCACCTTTTATCAGTTCAACCTTTATTTCCACATCCATTGGGCTCTCAATCGCGGTGCCACAAATTTCGCCATCCCCCTGGGCCGCATGTGTGTCTCCTAGCGACAACAGGCCGCCTGAGACTTCAACCGGTAGATAAAGTGTAGTCCCTTTGCAATTGTCGCGAATGTCCATGTTGCCGCCTACTCGGCGAGGTGGGACCACGCTGTGTAGTCCCGCCTCTGCCATGGCCAAGCCAATAGTGCCGACAAAGGGCTTCATGGCGACCTCGCCCATGGGAGAGAACGCAGCAGGTTTGGCAAGGTCTGTGTCATAGGTCCAGATATGCAGTGCGGGATCGATAAAATCCTCTGCCAAAAGGCCAAAACCAGGAATATTAGCAGTCCAGCCCCAGCCAGATGGATGAAATTCAAGAAAGGTAATGGCCAATGCATCACCTGGTTCTGCCCCATCTACGTATACTGGACCGGTGACTGGGTTTACCTCCTCAAAGTTAAGCGAGTTCAGATCAGCCAGTGTGGCCTTCGAATGTAATTGGCCGCCTGAGGCATCTATGGTTTCGACCGCTATTGTTTGGCCTGGGCTTATTGATAGTATTGGTTCAAACAAATTATCCCAACCAAGGTGATGGTTGTGCTTATGGATTGTATGATTACACGCCATTTTTCTCTCCCTTCAATTTCCGGCTAGGCAACAAATCCTCAGCCTCACGATTGCCCATAATCCCATTGGGTAAGAACGCCATGACTGCAACAATGACCACGCCCAGTAATAAACCGGACAAACCCAACATTTGCGGTAGTTTAATGCCGATGAGGGTGGGCCCAGTTTCCATCCAGCGGACCACCTCTAGACCTATTGTAATCAAGAGGGTTCCAAGGACAGCGCCGGTCACGCTTCTGAGCCCACCTAGGATAAGCATCGCAACAGTTAGAAAAACAAAATTAAAATAGAATGGGCGCGCAGAGATAGTGCCAAGATAAAACGCATAAGAAATTCCAGCAGTGGCGAAAAAGAAAGTGCTGAGAACCCATGCAATTAGCCTCACACGGTGCACATCAACCCCCATTGATCGAGCTCCTGCCTCATCGTCAGAGCTGGCGCGTAATTGCAAGCCTACAGAACTTTCGCGGAATAGGCGCGCGACAAAGATAGCGACGATTACTAGCACAGTGATGTGGGCTAATCCAAATATCTTGGGAATACCAAAAAGTGCCTGATTGCCTTTAAAAATATCAGTGCGGTGCATAAATATAGAATGTACAATAACTAGAATCGCTATGCTGGTGATGGTTACACCCACACCACTTAGGCGTACGACAACCAACCCGGTTGCAAGCCCCAAAACGCCAGTGATCGCCAGTGCTATCATGGCAGAAACTAGAGCAGGTAGTTCGAAGGCATTTAGTCCCCAAGGAGCAACAGGTAAAGAAATCGCTTTCATCGCGATGGGTGTAACACATATCGCAGCAGCGTATGCAGCCACTCCCATAAAGGCCGCATGGGAAAATCCAGTAATATTAGCGTTGCCGGTAAAAACTTGTAATCCCACAACCACTAACAGATTAACAAATGTCGCATATAGGATGCGCGCGTGAAAGCTTTCTCCCCAAAGATAGTACGCTCCAACAATTGACAGGATCATCAGGCTCAACAAAGCAGACCCAATTAACCCCTTTTGCTGGTCTTTGCTTAAATGCTGGATCATCAAATTTTATCCCCCTTTTCTCGGGCGGGAGATAAGATCCCATCTGGACGCCAGATTAGTATGAGCGTCACCAGCGTAAAGACAACTGCCGGGGCTAGCCCCCCGGCGCTTTGCGGTAAGAATATTAGCACGGCGACCTCAGTGATACCTAACAAGAATCCCCCTAATACTGCTCCAGGCAAACTACCAAAACCACCAATGACGCAGGCTACAAATGCTACCAGTACAGGATCAAAACCCATATGTGGTTGTACGCTACCACGACGAGCCATAATGAAAATGCAGGCTATTCCTGCTAGCAGGCCTGATATGGCAAACGCTCCTGCAATCACACGATTTGCGCGTATTCCGCACAAACGGACCATCTCAAAATCTAACGCCGCAGCGCGCATAGCAATACCAAGCGTTGTTTTGCGCAAAAAGACGAGTAAAATGGCAATGGCAACAAAAGTTGAGACAGTTTCATAGATTTGTAAGGACGAAACCCGGATAGATCCAAATTTCACTGTTTGATCGAGGAAAATAAATTGAGTTGCTGCAATAGGCCTGGGTGAGCCAAGTAATAAAAACAGGTTTTGTAGAACAATACTTACGCCAAAAGCTGTCAATAGCCCTGTGGTCAAATCCGCCCCGCGAATGGTTCGAAATGCTACCCTTTCTAAAACAACTGACATCAAAACGCAGGCTATCATTACACCTATCATAATGAGCCATGGGTTGCTGGTCAGCAATGACGCAGTGATGACCATAGAGTAGCCTCCAAAGGCTACGACCTCTCCATGGGCGAAATTCACCAATCCCATGATCGAGAATACGATTGCTAACCCGAGCGCGATGAGTGCGTATTCTGCGCCAAAGCTGAGCGCATTTAGGGTCTGCTGAATAGCATAATCCATCAGGTGTGTACTCCTGTAAGTTCATTCATCAAATCGTTACCATCGCCAAACTGATCGGCTTTGCCTTGGCTGGAAATCATACCATTGTTCAATACATAAACGTAGTCTGACACACGGACGGCCGCGGCTGCATTTTGCTCCACCAACAAAATTGTTGTGCCGAGTGACTTAAGATTTCTGATGATGTCAAAAATCTTGGCAGAAATCTGCGGGGCAAGGCCCAAAGATGGCTCATCTAGCAGTAGAATACGGGGGTGTGACAGCAACGCTCGCGTGATCGCCAGCATCTGCTGCTCACCGCCCGAAAGGGTTCCGGCGAGTTGGTTGCGACGTTCCCCTAAAACTGGAAATTGTACAAACCAATCCTCGATCTCTTTGTCGAGCTGGGCCCTGCTAGGACATAGCGCACCACCCATGAGCAGGTTGTCATATACAGACAGGTTCGCAAAAACACGCCGCCCTTCGGGTGATATAGCAACGCCACGTTTGCAGCGTTCTTCAACAGCCAGAGCTCCAATTGGCTCTCTATCCAACTGGATTGTTCCTGTGGCACGGACTGTACCGGTAATAGCCGAAAGCGTCGAGGTTTTACCCGCTCCGTTAGGACCTAAAAGTGTTACGCACTGCCCCTGGGACACTGCGATATCAATACCGTGAACTGCTTCAATCTGCCCATGAAACACTTTCAGTGCTTTAATTTCCAACATCAAGATGGCTTTCAATAAAAACGCTTTTCCTGATTTTAATTCAGGAAAAGCGTAGACAATATTATGGCCAAGATGGGACGTTTTTGGGTATGTCTTGTGACAAGACAACACGGCGGCCACTCTTGAAGCCAATTACAGGTATTTCCCGTAACGCATAGCTCTTAGTGTTTTTAAAAGAGATGGCCTCGACTGACATCACCGAAATACTGTCAGCAGCTCTAATAGCTTCTCTAATTGCAGTTGGATCTGTAGAACCAGCTGCCTTAATTCCATGCTCTATTATTTTAATAGTATCACCTCCAAGAGCTGGAAATAAGCCGTTCACTTTAATTCCTACACTTGCACATTCTTGTTGGAACTTTTCAATACGGCTGCCGGGGACCGCAGGGGCCAGTGTGCCAAAGAAAACTCTATCCAAGACGGAAGGATCTTGTTCTGCGAGAGCATCTAGGGAAGGATCGTCAAACCCGTCAGATCCAACAACCCAAGCATCAAGCCCAGCGGACCGCATCTGGCGGATCAGAATGCCGATGTCTGGCATTGCCCACGAAATATAGACTGCATCTGGAGCCGGGTTAAGTGCCTTTAACTCTGCAATTTGTGGGCTCCAGTCGGTGGTGCCAGATGTATAATTCAATCGTGCTTGAAGCTTGCCGCCATTTTCCTCAATAACTTCGGCAAACCATTCTGGTGTCCGTGCAGACCACGAACCGCCTTCATCAGAGGTAAAAATTACTATATTTTTCACCCCCTGGGACAGTGCATAATTGGCTGCAGCGGCGGCTGTGTAGGGATCAGGAGCAACGTTGGTGATGAAGTTATCAACCACACCGGTGTGCATTTCCACCTGAGTGCTCTGAGCCTGCACAATTGTGACACCATTGGCCGCTGCAATTTGCGCTACAGGTATCATTGTGTCAGAAAAAGGAATTGTGGCGAGGGCGACAATTCCATTGCTCAGAAAGCGTTCTGTCAAGGAGATCGCCGCCTGAGTGTCGGTATTAGTATCTTGAATCAACAATTCCAACTGTTGTCCGTTTATACCACCCGCGTCATTGATTAATTTAGTCATGCACTGTGCACCCGCCACTTCGTTATAAGGCGCAAAGTCGCCAGTGAGTGGTACGGCGAACCCAATCTTGATTGTATCCTCAGCGTGCAAAGGCAAACCAAGCAAACCCAGACCTACAAGCGTAGTTATTAACTTTAGATTTAACTTTTTCATATTGATTTCTCCCTAAACAGTTTTCTTATTGCCCAAGATAGGCATTTATGACCTCCTTATTCTTAGTCACGTCTTGTGGCAGTCCGGAGGCCAGAAGGCTGCCCATGTTCATGACAGTGAGCTTTTCGCACGCTGACATGATGAATTTCAAATCATGATCTATAAGAACGATCGCACAGGGACTCCGCTCCCGAAGCCAAATTAAATTTGATAGTAATTCATTTGTTTCATCTGGATTCATCCCAGCGGCTGGTTCATCCAGCATCAGGACTTTAGGCCGCAACGCGAGCGCACGCACAATTTCAAGCCGACGCATTTGTCCATACGGCAGGCTTTCAGGTGCGTCATCCAGGACATCGCGCAGATGAAACAAGTCAATTGCATCTTCAACCAGATTAGGATCTGCGACTTCACGCCCGAGCAATTGAATTTCTCCAATCCCTATATTTTGACGCACTGAGAGGTTCTTAAAAATACGCAAATTTTGGAATGTGCGAGCCATCCCCAGCTTGGCCCGGGTCTCTGCCGCTAAATTTTCAATCCGTTCTTTATCCAATAGAATTTCGCCACTACTTAGGCTCAATAAGCCTGAAATAAGATTGATCATAGTTGTTTTTCCAGCTCCGTTGGGACCAATAAGACCATGAATTTCATTTTCTTCAACGGTAAAGCTGACGCGATCGACTGCTTGCACACCTCCAAAATTCTTTGATACGTTCCGTACTTGCAGCATCTTAGTAAACATCCTTATAGCGTGTGCATTTTTCGGCCCAGTCTAGTCCGGATAAAACCTCCATTTCACCACGCTTGTGCGCGATGTATGCGTCAACGAAATTATCCCCGAACCAATCACGCACAGCGCGTGAGCTACCAAGACACCCTAACGCCTCTGTAAGAGATTGCGGCAGGCGCTTAAAGTTGCTGGCAGCAAGATCTTCCTCTGACAGTAGTGAGAGGTCTTGTTCAGTAGGCGGTGGCGGTTCAATTCGGTCCCTAACGCCTTGTGTCCCGGCAAAGACCAAGGCGGCATAGGCTAAATATGGGCTGGCTGCGCCATCAACAGCGCGTACCTCGAAGTTAAATTGTTTGGAAACTTCCTTATGGCTTAGCTTGGAAACTGGACAGATTCGGACAGAGGCCTCGCGGTCCCGATAGCCAAGATTATTGTACGCCGCGCTCCAGCGATGCGGTTTAAGCCTCAGATAGCTGATCTCAGAGGGAGCAAGTAAAGCTAAAATTTGATCAAGATAGCGCAGAATCCCACCAATAAAATGGCGGGTCAGCTCACTCATTTCATGTGGATTGTCCTCGTCATATGCCAACGGCACACCCATATTATCAATGAAACTAAAGTGTATATGTACTCCGTTGCCAACATTATCAGGGTGGAGAATCGGTGAAAAGCTGGGGATGGCCCCGTGGCTACCAATTACATCATGTGCGAGTGCCCGCAAGATTACCGCATGGTCGGGTGCCGTCAGACCTATAGCAGGCTTGACCGTAACCTCATATTGCGACGGTCCGTACTCTTTCATAAAAGAGTCAGGCATGCAGCCGCTCTGCGCCAGCGCCGCCATAAAATCGCCAGACCACTCTTTGGCGTCCCTAAATCCTTTTAGGCCAAAGCTATCCCCTGTTCGTGGCGACATATTTGCAATTTGAAATTCGTGCTCAAACGCAGCAAATGGTTTGGCGCCACAGGTTTGATACAAGGCTTCAATCGCTCGCCGCGCGAGAGATCGAGTGCAGTAAGACCAAGGTGTCCCGTCCAAATTGTAAATATTCCCAAGAACAAAATCAAATACATTATCGGATCGATCGAGTGTTATGCGCGTAGTGGGATCTGGCACTAGCGCAAGATCCCCAAACGATCCAAATTGACTTTTAGAAAGCGAATCGAAACAGGTGATTTGAACGTTTGTCGGGGTCCAGCCGAGGCCACAGCGCACCCGCTTGTCCCATTCTGACAAAGGAAAGGACTTGCCCCGCAAAATGCCAGACAGGTCTGATGTTCCTACAAATACCAATCGATCAAGTGTTTCCAAACGGTAAGTCTCCCATACCTTCTCTGACACTATCCCAACTCGCTATTCTGGTGCATGTTCCCTTCCAATTCCGTTCCGCCAACGGGACCAGTAAGGCTTCGAGCAGAGCAAAAGCTGGCACATAACTGTCCCAAAGAGTACCAGAGTCAATCGGCACGGTGACTAATTCCTGAGCCCCTTTTGCACATGGGCTTATCCACTGATCCGTAATTACAACAGTTTGGGCTTTGCGCTCCCTGACCGCAACTGAAAGCCGGTTCAAGCTTGCTTGGTAGCGGCGGAAATCAATCATTAGAACGATATCCCGTGGGCGCAGCCGCAGCACATATTCCGGCCACACTTCGGGGTTGGGTGGAATGTGAAAAACATTATTTCGGATCTGCCGCATATGACGGGCAAAAAAATCCGCGATACTGTCACTCATTCGGCCACCAACGGCATAAATACTGCGTTTAGGATCACTGAGCAGGTCGCACAACCGGTCGAATTGAATCTGTGAAACCCGACCCTGAAGCTCTGAATTCAAGGCTTCCACTCGCGCAAGGTATGACGCTAATGGTGCCGTATCATAAATCGCGCTGTTTTGGCGTTTTAGGTCAATTGGGGAGCGATTGCCCTCTCTCAACTCCTTAACTAGCATCTGCTGGAATTCCTGAAACCCGGCACAGCCTAGTTTTGTAACAAAGCGCGATATAGACGGTGCCGAGATACGGGCTCGCTGTGATAGTTCCTGGATAGGTAACAGGCCGGAAAAGGGATATTCTGCAAGCAACACAGAGACGAGCTGACGCTCTGCGGGCGTAAACTGGTCTGACTTTTGTTCGATCACAGATCGGATCTGCACATTAATATCCTGAAAAAGCTATTATCTTAAGCTTAAGGGGTTGAAAAAATACTGTCAATGTTCAAGAATTATCTTCTCATGATTATTTACTTACATGCCCCAAGCGTGCGAAAAGCGCTTAGAAACCGTGAACCTGGCGGAGATTGCTGTGCGCTACTTAAAACACAATGGGCAAGTTGACACGCTTTTGGTCGCTGGAATAGACTGCGAACCGGTTTTGGTAAGTTATTCAAAATCTGCATCGCCTGTGCTTTTGATTTGCGAACACGCGGGACGAGAAATCCCCCAAAAGCTTAAAGGATTGGGACTTTCAGACCGAGAACGGGGACTTCATATCGCCTATGATATTGGCGCTGGTAAGGTTGCAGATCTGTTGAGCCAAAAACTAGACTGTACCCTAGTTCAGCAGCGATACAGCCGCTTGGTTATTGATTGCAATCGTCCGCTAGGGAGTGCGGGCTCGATTCCTGAGATTAGTGATTCCACTGAGATCCTAGCAAACTCTAATATTGTTGAAGAACAGCGCCAGGCTCGCGAGCGGGCGATCTTTGACCCTTTTGCCGAACAGTGCCGGTTACAGATTTCACAACCCCATATTCTGTTTGCATTTTCCGTTCACAGCTTTACCCCGGTTATGTCTGGGATCAATCGTCCTTGGGATATAGGCTTTCTATATCGCGATCAATCTAGCCTAGGGGATAAATTGGTGGTTTCAGCACAGGTGTTGTGGCCCGATCTAAATGTTGCTGGGAACCAGCCATACCAAATAGAGGATGGTGCGGATTGGTTCATCCCAAACTGTGCTGAGCCGAAGGCAGTGCCACACAGCCTGATTGAGATCAGAAATGATCATTTACTGACAGAAGCTGGTTGCCAAGAATGGGCGGAACGCCTGTTTGATTTGCTGGCAAAATTTATGGAGGATACCAATGGCTCTAACCCGTAACGTTCGGCTGGACCCGGCAAAATCGGCACTTTTATTTATTGATGTTCAGAATTTTAGCGCACATAGGAAAGGCGCGGAATTTTGTGATATTTCAAAAACATCTTTTACCAAACAATACGGCTGGTATTTTGATCAATTGGAGACGCGTGTCATTCCCTGTATGCAGTCGCTACAGTCAGCTTGCAGACGGGCCCGGATCGAAATAATGTACACAACGATCGAAAGCCTCACGCTCGATGGGCGGGAGAGATCGCTAGATTACAAAATTACCGGATTTCACGTACCAAAAGGCTCATGGGACGGGCGTGTCATCGACGAAATTGCGCCGCATGATGACGAAATCGTGTTGTCAAAGGGATCATCTTCGGTCTTTGTCTCTACGAATATTGATTATATCCTGCGTAATCTTGGGGTAAAACAGCTAGTGATTAGCGGACTGATTACAGATCAATGCGTTGAAAGCGCCATTCGCGACGCATGCGATTTGGGTTATTTGGTCACACAGGTGAGCGATGCCTGTCTAACTTACACCTCAGAACGCCACGAGAACTCCCTAAGTACGATTGGAGGATACTGCCGGCAATTAACGACAAAAGAGTTGATTCAGGAAATTGGAGCGCTGTAGGGCTTAATTTGGGTGCGAAAGAGCGTTCAGGCTGGATCAGTGCGCACCGAGCATCCGCGCCATTCTGCGTATTTTCGTTCAGTTTTGACTTCCAGTGGCATAGTTTGATCTTACGTTTGATTGATCGTGAGGCCTATGTCGCTATAATTATTTAGTAATTATAATGAAGTTAATTACGATTTTTCTCCATCCAGATTTGGGCCTGACTCTCTGGTAATTCGTCAATATTCAGCACTTCAAAAGTCTTTTCCAGAAAACCGATCCATCTGCCTGATTCGGCTGAATTTCTTGTGCTAACTTCAAATGCTGGTGCTTTGCCTGTGAGAGCTGTGTAGCAATCTGCCGCGCACTCTGTGACCCTTTGAGC
>JAPKEA010000479.1 GCA_028822275.1 Planktomarina sp.
ACCCCAGAAATGGTCATGAATTCAATCTCTAACATAGGGGGGTCTTTGTATGCCCAAGTATAGCCCTGCGGACGCCTTAAAAACGTTTTTGTTAGAAGGTCATGCAATTTCAAAGATTGAAGCAACGCTGCTGTTTGGCGTTCAAAGTCCACAAAGAGAAATCGCACGGTTGAAAAATATGGGTTTCGTCATTGGTACACAAAGGGTTCCAATGATAAAAATACTGGCACGGTTGAACAAATACGCTGTTTGCCAATCACCGAGCAATTTACCTGTACGCGAAATATTAATGACAGAGTATTGGATAAAGTCATGAGGCGTTTGTTCTCAAGTAAGCAGCGTCTGTTTGCTCGGATGCTTTCTGGAAATGTTTGCCAAAGCTGTTCTTTAGTTTTGGATAATCAATTCCATGCTGATCATATTTATCCGCACTCACTTGGTGGGAAAAGCATACTCAAGAATTGTCAGGCTCTTTGTCCAGCCTGCAATTTAAAGAAATCAAATCATTATCCCAAATAACTCAAACTTAAACTTTTAACTTTTTTAAAAATTGGAGTTAAGCATGGTAAAATTACGTCCGTGGCAGACCGAGTGCGTCCAAAAAGCAATGAGTTGGTTCCAAGAGACCAATAAGCATTTTTTGGTAAACGCTGCACCTGGTGCTGGAAAAACAATCGCTGCCTGTGTCATCGCACAGCAACTGTTTGAAAAAGAATTAATCGATTGCGTAGTCTTAATAGCACCCCGCAAAGCGGTGCTGGATCAATGGACCATTGATTTTCGTTCAATCACAAATCGTAATATGCTCAAAATAACAGGCTCAGATACTGAACCTGAAGACTATGGCACAGATTACGCTGCAACCTGGAGCGCAGTTCAGGGGCTTTTGCCGGCCTTCCAAAATATTTGCAGCGGCCGTAAGACCCTCGTCATTTGTGACGAACACCATCATGCGGCTATTGAAGCAGCATGGGGGACTGGAGCCTTTGGCGCTTTTGAAAAGGCGCAACATGTTCTGGTTTTGACAGGCACGCCTATTAGATCTGACGGCAAAGAGTCTGTCTGGCTGGCGTACGATGATAAGGGAGCGATTTCACATCCTGACGCTGGAACCTACAGTATTTCATATGGTGAAGCGGTTGATCTTGGATATTGCCGGCCAATCACGTTCCATCGGCATCAGGGCGTATTTTCAGTCAAATTAGATGATGAAGCGTCAACCAGTGTAACTGTGTCTGGTGGCAGTACACCTACTTTGCCGGGCAACCTGAAAAACTTAACGTCCTTGCAGAAGGCATTGGAGTTTTACAAATTAGTTTGCACTCGATCGTTTGATAGCGAAGGTCGACCTGAGATTAACTCCTATCATGGTTCTATGATTGCATGGGGATCCGAAAAATTGGACGATATCCAGTGCCGTATGCCCCAAGCTGCCGGGTTGGTTATTGCACCAGATATCCAATTTGCAGAATATATGGCTGAGTTGATCGAGAAAATTGAAGGTGAAAAGCCATTCATTGTGCATAGCAATGTGGGCAACCCTGAAGCCCGTATCGATGCATTTAGGAAAAGCCAGAAGCGATGGATTGTTTCTGTTGGAATGATTTCTGAGGGTGTTGATATACCAAGGTTACGAATTTTACTCTACATGCCCTACGCTAAAACAGAGCTTGCATTCAGGCAAGCCATGGGACGTGTGGTAAGAAACTTTCAGAATAATGATGACACGCGTGCCTATGTTGTAATTCCAACCCATCAAGAGTTTGAACGCTTTGCTCAACGGGTAGAGGATGAAATGTCACCCAGTACCAAAAGTGACTTATCAAAGCCTACTACAAAAGTTTGTCCGGTATGCGAAACTGTAAATGAACGAAATTCTTCGTCATGCTCACATTGTGAACACGTCTTTTCAAACAAAACTCCACCACAAAAAACCTGCGGTGTTTGTGAAGGGTTGAACCCAATAAGTGCCAAGGAGTGTTTGCACTGTGGCGATAGTTTTGAAACTTCATTTTCGGTTTCACTTAGGGAGGCGCTGCGTGTTGGTGTGATTTCTAGAGGGATGGAAATCACCGAGGAAGAGGCACAGTACGGAGAGAAAAACGCAGACATCTGGCGGGCACAAATTCTAGCGTCAGGTGATGAAAAGTTAATCAGTATTTTGGGGCGGCTACCTGAAGAGGCGTACGGACGTTTAGCCACAATAATGGAAACTGCACGTAATTAAGGGGTTTAAAATGCGACAGCTAATAGCAACGATATTGTTTTTTGTAATCATGGCAACCACTAGCTCTGCTGAGGATGCCAAATTTAAAGTTGAGGGAGACACATTATTTTATAATACTGATAAACCTGATTTAGATAAAGACTATATAACTTCTAGTGATGTTGAATCGTTCAGAAAATTCTTAGGTGAAGACTCTGGGATATTAAAAGTTG
>JAPKEA010000480.1 GCA_028822275.1 Planktomarina sp.
GTTAGCTAGATGACAAGCACTCGCGCCAAAGCGCACGACAAACGATAACTCAGTGAACCAGTTTTACGCCGCGATCTGGCCCCTTTTTACTCTGCGATTGACAAATATCAATTCATTATGTGTATCTGTAGCTGACAACCTAACATCATTGTAGGACAACGTCACTTTCAAGTGGATCATAATATGACGATTGTACCAAGTTTGCCTTCTAATGAACCAAAGCAAGAAGTACTAGATGATTTGTTTAGACTTCAGAACCTAGGGCATCACAAATCTGTTTTACCCCTAATTCAACAAATGCTTAGGATGCACCCCAATTCCTTCTCTGTTCACTATGCCCTTGGAAATTCACAACACGCCCTAAGGCTGTATGATCTGGCTATAAGTAACTATAAAAAGGCTATTGAGATTAAACCTGACCTCGCAGAAGCTTACAATAATCTAGGCAATTGCTTTGGTGAAAGTGGAAAGCTAGACGAAGCAATAGATAGTTTCAAACAGGCAATTGCGATCCAGCCTCGATATGCAGAAGCCTGTTTTAATATGGGACGATACTTAAATTCCGAAGAAGCTATAGATAGTTACAAAAAGGCCATCGAGTTCAAGCCTGACTTTGCCGGAGCCTATGTTAATCTAGGAAACCTTTTGAGGATTAGGGGTGAGTTGAAAAATGCAATAGATAGTTTCAAAAAGGCAATCGATATCAAGCCTGATTTTGTCGAGGCTTATACCAATATGGGGATAGCCTTGCAGGATAACGGTGAATTAGACCCGGCGATAGATAGTTACAAACAAGCGATCAAGATTTGCCCTGACTACCCTCCAGCGCACTTGAATCTGAGTTATGCGTTTTTAAACGCTGGAAATGTCGAGGAGGGCGTGAAAGAATTTGAATGGCGTTTACGCACTCCTGACTTCAAGGCAGAGGAACGGCATTTTTTACAACCAATGTGGGATGGCATTGAAGATCTAAATAATAAGACAATGCTTCTTTGGAGTGAACAAGGGCCTGGTGATGTTGTAATGTGGTCTTCTTGTATATCCCACTTAAGTTCCCGAACAGTGCATTGCATTCTAGAGTGTCAAGAAAAACTAGTTCCTTTGCTTGCCAGATCTTTCCCCAGTGTAGAGGTGAAGGTCACCAATTCTAGCTTAGATGAACAAAGAACTGACTTTGATCTTCACCTGCCAATGGGGAGCCTTTTCAGACACTTTATTCCAGAGATTTCTAAAAAAAAACAACCGGATGCTTTTCTCATTCCAAATCCAGTTAGGGTCGACTATTGGATAGAACGTTTAAATTCGCTTGGGTCAGGACCCTACATCGGTATAAGCTGGAAAAGCCCACGTGTGACCCCGCATCGTTTGCAAAATTATACGCAAATATCCAACTGGGCCCCGATATTCGCGTTGCCTAACGTAACATTAGTAAGCTTGCAATCTTCAGATTTTGGAAATGATTCAGCTTTAATTGAGGAGCTATCCGCCATTGAGGATGAGTTTGGAATAACGGTACATTATTTCAATGAACTGGATTATTGGGGTGATTTAGACGATGTATCTGCACTATGTGCGGCCCTTGATATTGTAGTATCGGTATCAACTGCCGTATCAACACTTGCAGCAGGAGTAGGAACACCAACTAAGATGCTTCATTGGCGGCAAAGTGCATGGAATAATATTTTATTTACTCCCCCCGGACCCTGTGTTGAAGTATTTGAACGTAATACTTGGGAACCTTGGGATAATGTGTTTCACTCCGTTGCAAGAGATATTGCTAAATTTCAGGTTTCTTAATTTTTTGCAAACGGTGAGGTCAAACCTGTCATTTTATGTGTCCTGACGGTTACTTAATGCTGTACTACTTATGCCATCTGTTCTCGGAAATACAACTAACCGCTCTGGTGGTACCGGGTTTACATTATCATCTCCATGAACAAGTAAATCTATATTGTGAAAGTCCAAATAAGCTAAATCAATCAACCATTTGCATTCAATAACTTCCTCAACGTATCTGATTGCAAGAGCAATCTCTTTTCGTTGTTCAAATGAAAGCAATGGAAGAAAGCCCTTTGCTTTTAAAATCTCATCATCAGTGCTAAGTGCTACTACAACATGCCCCAATTGCGCAGCTTTTTGGAGTAAACGAATATGTCCATGGTGTAATGAAGTTAAAGACATATCTACCAAGACACGTTTCATGAATTCTGGAGCTTTCTTATTGAAGAATGTAGCCTGTATACCTACCATTAGAGTTTATATTACAAAACTATTCGTTGTGAAACATCGGATTTATTTTTAAATGAAGTGAGGTCTCTAGTTGTTACCTTTTTGTCGTACTAGCCATCTTCAAGACGGGTAGTAAAAGCAAGACCACCCACAGTCACCTATTCCTACCAAAAGAATACTCTGGTGATCCTTATGCCTCAGTCTTCACCC
>JAPKEA010000481.1 GCA_028822275.1 Planktomarina sp.
GAGAAGAATTAAGCTTTGAATTATGTTTGATATAAACTTCCTCTGAAAGTACAAAAATTGCATTATCTACATCAGCATGGGTCGTCGCAAGCTTGTCTTCTTGGAGTGACAATAAAAAGGAAAAGGCAACATGAGTAAAGCGAAAATATCTGAGAATCAGAAATCTAATCAGACTGAGGGCGATATCAACCTATCTCCTCGACGCGTAGTCTGGGCCCGCGAACATATCGATGATGCAGCTTCGCAGATCCTGGCAGAGGATGCGCGTTATTTTCTGCATCAATCGCTTTCAACCCCTTGTCTAAATGTGATCACCGAAAGTGATGGCATCTTCATTAAGGATGTTCAAGGTCGCCAGATAATGGATTTCCATGGCAATAGCGTGCATCAGGTCGGATATGGTAACCAGCGCGTTATTGATGCGATGAAAGAGCAACTTGACAAGCTGCCGTTTTGCCCGCGGCGTTATACCAATCAGGTTGCAATAGACCTTGCTCGCCGTCTTGCCGAGCTCGCCCCCGGAAGGCTAAATAAAATGCTGTTCACTCCTGGCGGCACCTCGGCCATTGGAATGGCACTCAAGCTGGCGCGTTACGCAACCGGTAGGCACAAAACCATCTCGATGTGGGACAGTTTTCATGGCGCGTCACTTGATGCGATTTCCATTGGTGGTGAAAGCCTGTTTCGCAAAGGCGTCGGCCCATTGTTGCCTGGAACCGAGCATATTCCCCCGCCAACCCGGGGTAAATGCCACTTTAATTGCGCAGACGAAAACCATACAGGATGTATTGAATATCTCGAGTATGTTCTGGAAATGGAAGGCGATGTTGGGGCGATTATCGCTGAACCTATGCGTTGGACAACGGTTGAATTGCCCCCCCAAACTTATTGGCAAAGGGCACGAGAAATTTGTGACCGTCACAACGTTCTTTTAATATTTGATGAAATTCCATCAGCGTTAGGGCGCACTGGAAAAATGTTTGTCTGTGAACATTTTGACGTTGTACCAGATATGCTGGTGATCGGTAAAGGGCTAGGTGGCGGTGTATTCCCTCTGGCCGCCCTCATTGTACATGAGGATCTTGATGTTGTAGGTGACCGCGCGCTGGGTCATTATACCCATGAAAAAAGCTCAGTAGGCTGCGCAGCGGCCCTTGCGACATTAGATTGCCTTTATGAGGACGGTCTTATTGAAAACGCAGTTAAACTTGGCCAGCAGGGAATGGCGCGGCTTAAAGATATGCAGGAGCGGTTTCCTTTAATACACGATGTGCGTGGTCTTGGCCTTTTTTTGGGAATAGACCTGAGACGTGATAACGAACCAGCTAGTGATGAAGCAGATGAGGTTTTGTATCATTCTCTATCGCGAGGATTGAGTTATAAGGTTGGGGGTGGGTCTGTTTTGACGCTTTGCCCACCGCTAACTATAACATCAGACGAACTGACCATTGCATTGGACATCATCGAAGAGGGGATCGCTTCGGTTTCATAAAATAGTGGCGCGTCATAGATGGATTGCATAGCAGTGTGATGGTTGTATCGACTGAAACCTTCATTCGATTGTGCAGTAATGAAATACCCAAGGACTAGTGGAGGCTGAGCGACGCACAGTATGATCGACAAGAAAACCGGGTAATCTGTGGCTAAATAAACCTCAGGGGCCCATACCACGCGCAGAAGCGTCCGATTGAATTTGATTAGATTTGGCTGATTTAATGCTGGCGGCCTGTCGCCGTCCGCGGGTCGAATTCGTGGCAAACAGTTCATATTTCAATATAGAAAAAAGGTTGCTTGGTTTATGCTAATGAAACCACATCTTTGCCATGGGCAGCCGTGCGGGGTCTGTGGCGCGGACATGTAACCCAGAGAGGTTCACCCATGCACGCCGCACTAGTAGCACTTTTGTTGGTCTTCGCTTCGCAGGCAAAGGTCTTTAATGACAGGATCAAACGATTAAGAGTTATTTGTTTCTTACATTAGCCATTTTATTCGAAGTTGCAGGAATCATGCTTCTCCCTGTTTCTCAAAATTTTACTAGGGTGACACCAACTGTCGGTTTGATATTCGCCTACACACTTTCCTTTTATTTCCTAACATTCGATTTACAGGCCATACCTATTGGGATTGTGTACGCCACTTGGACTGGATTAGGCATTTTTCTCATCGCAATTTTGGGCAACGTATTTTTTGATGAAATCTTATCTTATCAGGTGATAATTGAATTGTTGCTCATTGTGATTGGTGTGGCGATTGTAAATTAATTTTCAACCCATAATATGCCTGAACAATGAGCAAGAGGATTCATCATGCGCAACGCACTTAGAGCAGTGTTGTTGACAATTGGTTCGCGGCGGTGGCTATCAGAGGTTATCAAAAAAGGGTTCTTAAATGGCAGATGATGGCGTTAGATTAGTAAAATCAGACAAGCAATATC
>JAPKEA010000063.1 GCA_028822275.1 Planktomarina sp.
CTCAAATTGGTAAAGCCTCAGCTGTTTTGATGGTGGCTACATGCATCAAGGCTTCCAGTTCTGCGATATGTGGAAGATTGAGAATTTCGTTTCGATACAGCTTCTGATAATCATTCATATCTCGTGCAATAACCAAAAGCCGTACATCGACGCGACCCAAAAACGTTTGAATGGCGATAACTTGAGGAATGTGGCGTGCAGCCTTTAGGAAGTCATCAAAAGCTTTGGGGTTGGTCTTATCAAGCGTAAATCGCAAACTGACCTCGGCCGTATATCCAAGAGCTGTCCAATCAATCACAGCGTGCTGCCCCTTCAAAACTCCACGTGTCGTCAAGCGGTCCAGTCGCCGAGCAACAGTCGCAGATTGCGTTTGGCACTGTTCTGCCACTTCCGCCATTGGCGCAGATGGGTCAGATTGCAAGTAGCGCAGAATGCACCGATCAAGGTTATTAAGCATTAAAATATTATAAATTTGTAATTATAAGAATACAATTAACTAAAATTTGGATAATTATTGATAATATATAACTTACATAATTGTTTCTATTTCTGTAGTTAGATGGGACTTAAATTAACTCTGAAAGGATGCCAAAATGCGCGTTTATTATGATCGCGATTGCGATGTTAACCTGATCAAAGATAAAAAAGTAGCGATCTTGGGCTACGGTAGCCAAGGCCACGCACACGCATTAAACTTGCGTGATAGTGGCGCTAAAAATCTCGTCGTTGCATTGCGCGATGGCTCTTCCTCAATCGCAAAAGCTGAAGGCGAAGGCTTGAAAACTATGGGCATCGCAGAAGCTGCTGCATGGGCTGATGTGATTATGTTCACAATGCCAGACGAATTGCAGGCTGAAACTTACAATAAATACGTGCATGGCAACATTCGTGAAGGCGCAGCTATCGCTTTTGCTCATGGCTTGAATGTACACTTTGGATTGATCGAACCCAAAGCAGGTGTCGATGTAATTATGATGGCGCCTAAAGGTCCAGGTCACACAGTAAGGGGCGAATACACCAAAGGCGGCGGAGTTCCTTGCCTTGTCGCTGTGGACAATGATGCGTCAGGCAAAGCGCTTGAAATCGGTTTATCTTATTGTTCAGCCATCGGCGGTGGCCGCTCCGGCATCATCGAAACAAACTTCCGCGAAGAGTGTGAAACTGACTTGTTTGGAGAACAGGCTGTTTTATGTGGCGGCTTGGTTGAGTTGATCCGCATGGGCTTCGAGACATTGGTTGAAGCAGGTTATGCACCTGAAATGGCTTATTTCGAATGCTTGCATGAGGTGAAATTAATTGTAGACCTGATCTATGAAGGCGGCATCGCCAACATGAACTACTCAATCTCAAACACTGCTGAGTACGGCGAATATGTATCTGGCCCGCGGATTTTACCTTACGACGAAACAAAAGCTAAAATGAAAGCAGTTTTGACCGACATTCAAACTGGTAAATTCGTGCGTGACTTCATGCTCGAAAATGCTGTTGGCCAGCCATCATTTAAAGCGACACGCCGGATTAATGATCAACACCAAATCGAGGCCACAGGTGAAAAACTCCGCGGTATGATGCCTTGGATCTCAGCTGGAAAAATGGTCGATAAATCAAAGAACTAAGTTTGTAATGAGCTTCAGGACTGCTCACACATTGGGGCACAGTCTATTTGGTTGTGCCCTCCTTGTTTCTTCTAAATTGAAAGAATAGTGGCGTGTCTTCACCTGGATTAATTAATTGGCTTCGTATCATTCTTATAGGTTTGATTTGGGGAGGCGCATTCATGGTGGTGCGCATCGCTTTGGTCGACTTTCCACCACTTACTTTAGCGGCCAGCCGTATCACAATAGGCGCTATCTCTATTTTGTTGCTAATGCGTTTGCGAGGCATAAAAATGCCTTCTCTCCGTGATGCAACGTTTTGGCGCTTCGCACTCCTGATAGGCCTCTTGTCCAGCGCCATGCCCTTTGCGCTCCTGAGCTGGGGTCAACAGCATGTTCCGTCTGCGTTTGCGGGCATGACAATGGCTGCATTACCAGTTTTTGTTTTACCTTTGGCCCATTTCTTGGTTCCCAATGAGCGCATGTTTTTGCGCAAAGCGGTAGGTTTTGCGGTTGGCTTCATCGGTGCTTTTCTTATGATTGGAACCAGTGGCCTTGGCATTTCAGAGGGGCCATTAGAAACAATCGCTCGTCTCGCCTGTGTTGCTGGTGCCTTTTGTTATGCACTTGGGTCGATAGCCACACGTCTTTGCCCACCTGTGAATGAGTTAGCAATCTCCGCTGGATCTTTATGTCTGGCCGCTATTGGCATAGTGCCGGTCGCTTTAATCATTGATGGAATACCAACCATGCCCAGCACTGGTGGACTTGTGGCGATTCTTTATCTCGGCATTGTTCCCACTGCATTCGCCTTCATTATTAAAGTCGCCGTCATTCGCAGTGCTGGTCCATCTTTCATGACATTAACCAACTACCAGGTTCCAGTCTGGTCAGTTATCTTTGGCAGTATCTTTATGGGGGAAACACTGCCCACAACGTTATATTTAGCACTGATACTAATATTGTTTGGGGTTGCCATCATTCAAGCCAGAGTTCTAAAATCTATTTTTAGCCGTGCACCGCAGCCCAAAGTTTAAAAGCCTGAACAGTTTCCAACACATCATGAACCCGTATAATCTGAGCACCTTGCGCGATCGAAGCAAGGGCAACAGAAACTGATCCTGGCATACGCTCTTCAGCTTTTTGAACTCCCGAAATCGCTCCAATGAAACGCTTACGGGAGCTACCAAGCAATAGAGGACAACCAAGCCCATGGAAGATCGATAGATTGCGCAATAGTTGCAAATTATGGTCCTGCGTTTTTGTAAAACCAATCCCCGGATCAATAATAATTTGGGCACGTCGCACCCCCTGCGAAACGGCAGCGTCTATTTGACCCTGAAGGTAGTCATAAACATCGAGTACAACATGGTCGTAGTAGGGTTTTTGCTGTATTGTCTGAAGATCATTTGATGCATGCATCAAACAGATAGGCGCACCACTACGAGCGGCAACCTCAGCCATGCCAACATCATATGTCAGCGCAGACACGTCATTAAGCCAATCTGCACCAGCTTTAAGAGCGGCAGCCGCGACACTGGACTTCCGCGTATCAATAGATAACGGGATAGAAATACCAGCTTGGCGCAAAGCCATAATGACCGGTCTTGTTCGACTTTTTTCTCGTTCGTGGGGGACAAAATCTGCGCCAGGTCGCGTACTTTCTCCGCCAATATCAATCACGTCGGCCCCGTCACGCACCATCTCTTCAGCACGTTCTGTGCTAAGCTCAGACCCTTCAAACCGTCCACCATCCGAGAAGCTGTCCGGTGTGACATTCAAAATACCCATTACCAGCGGGCGCCTTATTTTGATACTACCAACATTAGGTCGCGGCCTTACTAATCTTTGCAAATAAGCTTTCGGGATCTCAGCCGCTAAGCAAATCTTTGAGGTTTGCCCTCGTTCCAAGACTTCAACACGCTCAAAACGACACCACCCCCCAGCCAAAACGTGAGATCCAGAGGCTTCAATCAATGGACGATAATAGGCACTCATAGACCAATCCGCTCAGGTAAGGCCTCAACTGCACTGGCCAAAGCGCCACTCGGTGCTGCTCCAACAAAAACAACTTTTACCGAATGCATATGAATTGCGAACCACTCAACCAAACCCGCCATATCAGCGATCTGAGACGTAGGGCCATCCACCGCATCCAGCACAATTTTTGAGGGCGCCCAAACACTAATTTGATCGTTGCGCATAGCCCAATCCAGCTCAGTCTTTGTACCAACGACAACACACCTGTCGTCATAACTAGCCAAAACCCATGCATTTTGCTCAATCGCTAAAAGATCAATCCTGCGCTGCACCATCTTATGTTGACGTACCTGCGGCGGAGTGGCTTCTGGTGTATCCACACAAATAATGACTGGGCGATCATGAACTTCAGCCGCAGTAATCCATGCATCACGATATGGCCCGGTAACAACTGAGTTTCCAAGAAAAAGTACAATCGGACGTGGTGTATCTGCTAGTGTCCGCAAATCTTTGTCTAAAGATTTCGAACGTACAATTTCAATGCCTAAATTTCCTGGACCTTTATCTAGTTTCTCTATCCTGACAAAAACACGCTGAGCCTGAGGCTCTGTCAAAATCCGATCAGCTACTAATTCTGCCAACGTCTCTAGTAGGTTCAAACGATCCTCAGACAGCGACGCATTAATCGCCTCAGTTATTCGATCATACGAGAGTATACGGTCTACATCATCTTTGATTTGTCCAGTTAATGGGCCTACTTCGACCACCACGTTAAATCGAATTCGTTGCGTTGTACCGCGTTCTGCTTGAAATGCACCAATCTCAATAGTAATCACGTGATCTCTGACCGATATTCTGTCAAATGGTTGAACTGGATTAGCTGCTGAGCGAGCTTCAAGAAAGGCAAATGCGGTTTTTAAATCGTCAGACATCTTTCAGCTCCTCTGCCAAAATAACCACTTTAGGCTTGGGGCAGGTTTAGATTCAATTTGACCGCTAACGGGCGTATAAAATTTATGATCACCAACATTAGCGGTATTTTCTAATTTTAGCGACCAAGATGGTTTGACACCTTTGTTATGATAAAACGTAGCTCCCTTCACTAATTCTCGAGCCCCACCATCTATCATAACCCGAGCTATCTTACCGGCTAAATTATAAGCTTTTCTATTTTCGATATATTCCATCAATCCATCACAATTGTAACTAAACTGACAAGCATTTCTGCGATTTGAACCTTGGTCCACGACCCCACAAATGCTGTTTGGAAATTTCTGGCTATCAACCCGATTTAAAATGACCTCAGCCACTGCAAATTGACCTTTTATCAATTCGCTGCGTGCTTCGAAATATATTGCCTCGGCCAGGCATTTCCACTGCTTATCCATTACTGGAGTTTTCAAACTTCTTAGCCACCTTGATGAATATTTAATGCCATCAGATTCCAGTTGATCAACGGGCTGAAAAGACGTTAATGCTTTGACATTCTTCTGGGGTAATGACGAGATCAATTTAGCTTCAAATGTAAGTGCCTTTAAAATCAATTTAGGCTCAAAAACAGATTTTTGCATATCTTGCGCTGTAGCAAAAAACGACAAAAATAAATAAATAAATCCAGCCCATAGGACACAAATTACTTTGCGAACCATAACCACAATCTCCCATTAGCATTTCCGATATAGGAAAGTTCAAACCGGTCGTCTAGGCATCTTAAAGACTTCAGAAATTTATATAATCCAGCCAATTTAAGATCAACTATTCAGTATATCTGCAATGGCGCACTGTGCCGCTGCCAGCCTTGCTACGGGAACACGAAACGGCGAACATGATACATATGTAAACCCGCATCTTCGTACGAAAGATATCGCTTCAGGGTCACCCCCATGTTCTCCACAAATAGATAGAACAATCCCAGGACGTGCCACTCTTCCACGCTGAGCACCTAATATTAATAACTCACCCACACCGTCTGTATCCAGCCTGTGAAACGGATCTTCTTCATATACGGCTTGCTGTACATAGGACGACATAAACCGGCCAGCATCATCACGAGATAATCCATAGGTCATCTGTGTAAGGTCGTTTGTTCCAAAACTCAAAAATTGCGAGTGAGCTGCAATTTCACCAGCTCTTAAAGCCGCTCGGGGGGTTTCAACCATAACACCTAAAGAGTAGTTGAAATCCTGTCCGCGTTCCATTCGGACAGCCGCCGCCGTGGCATCAAGACGTGATTTAACCAACTCAACTTCACGACATGCGGAAACCAGGGGAATCATGATTTCTGGTGCTGCGTCCACGCCACTATCAATTGCTGCTTCAAAAATCGCCCGAGCTTGCATGTCGTAGATTTCAGGAACTGTGATACCCAAACGAACTCCCCTAAGACCAAGCATAGGATTATATTCAGATAATTGACCAACGCGTTCTGTCACTTTTGATAGTGGCAAACTCAGCGCCTCAGCCAAATCCCGCAAACCACTTCTATCTGCTGGCAAAAACTCGTGCAGAGGGGGGTCGAGCAAACGAATGCAAACAGGTCGTCCCTCCATAATTTGAAATAATTCTGTAAAGTCCGCTTTTTGCATTGGCAGAAGCCGTTCAAGAGATGCGGCACGGTCCTCTACAGTTTCCGCAAAAATCATCTCACGCATCACAGTCAGTCGGTCTGCTTCGAAAAACATATGTTCACTCCGGCAAAGACCAATACCATCCGCCATAAAGTTCTTGGCCGTTTGCGCATCACGCGGTGTGTCAGCATTTGCCCGAATACCAATATCTCTAACGTCATCTGCCCAGCCCAAAAGAGTTTTCACAGAACTGTCTAGTCCTGCCTCAACCGTCTCAACATGGCCAACTAAAATTTCTCCCGAAGTCCCATCAATAGTTATTATATCCCCCTCTCGAAGTATTTGCTGTCCACGTCCAATAATCACTGCACCTTGCGCATCGATTGACATATCCGAGGCTCCAACAACACAAGGAAGGCCAAGGCCGCGGCCAATCACAGCTGCATGGCTGGTCACACCGCCCCGCTCAGTCACGACCGCAACGGCCGCATGCATCCCCCGAATATCTTCAGGCCCAGTCTCCCTGCGCACCAACACCGCAGCTTCATCCCGTGCGGCACAGGCCTGCGCATCAGAGGCAGTAAATACAATTTTACCTGTTGCAGCACCAGGGCTGGCCGGAATTCCTTTTGACATTATCTTGCGTAATGCATTGGGGGCTACTTGCCGATGTAAAAGTTCAGACAAAGCCTTTGGTTCAACACGCATCAAAGCTTCTTCGCGAGAAATCACTTTGTCATCCGCAAGGGCCACTGCAACACGGACAGCTGCGCGTGATGAGCGTTGAATGCGTACAGCGTCCAATATCGTCAATTCTCCGTTTTCAATGGTGAACTCAATTTGCATTTCTTCGCGCAAACGCTGACGCGCTAAAACTGAGTGGGCTAAAAGTTGTGCAAAAACCTCAGGGCAGGTGTCTTCTAAGGAGGCACCACGCGGATCACTCGTCAAATACAAAGAACCGCCTTGACGGTCCAGCGCCTCGCGGCCCTGTGACTGCCGCAGATAGCGTCCATGTATCTCTGGAAGTCCCGTCTCAGAGGAGGCAAATTGAATTACGCCCGAACCACATTCTCCATTTCCAACACCTATCGCCATTTCTTGCACCACGAGTCCGAGTCCAGCATCTGCAGGCGCTCCTTTGGACTGCCTTAACAGACGTGCGCTGGTGCCTTCCCAAGCGCGCGCCATGGAGCGCAAAACATGCGCCAATTGGACATCAACATCTTGTGGAAACGGCTCATCAGCCTCTTCCTCGTAGGTGACCAATGCTGCCTTAACGTCGGCGACTAGCGGTTTTTCAAGATCTTCAAACGCATCTGGATCGAGACGAGCGACATGGGTCGCATAAGAATTCACAAACCGTAAATACAATGTTGCAGCCGCGACTTCACCAATTTTCTTAGACAATACAGAAAATTTCTTATCGTTCATTCCAATATTCAAGATAGCACCTGGTCCGCCCCAGTCAGGACTTGCGGATGAAGGTCGCACAGATATCAATGGATGCTCTTCAAAATGCTGTAAAACACTACTCAGATCAATTGAGCCACCCGTTGCAATATCATGCACCACTGTGAAGGCCAAAGCGACCGTCGTTGGAACTGGCATATCAAGTCGGATCAAACGTTGTGCGCATTTCGCACGCCCACCATAGGCCGCTACGGTCATTGGGGTCGTATTGCTAATCAACACAACTGGTGCATAGATTGGTTCGTTCAGCACTACAGCATCCTTTTGTTATTAAGCAGTTTAAGCGCTTCCAACCGCAAAGCAAGCTTCAGACTAGCCTTCCAGCTTAGTCAAATCTGCTACAGCAAGACATGTTTTTTTAACACGGCTCAACAGATTTAAGCGATTTCGGCGTATCAATTCACTATTTGAGTTAATTTTTACAGCCTCAAAAAAGGCATCAATTGGGCCGCGCAATGTCGCCATTGCAGCCATCGCCGTTGTGAAGTCTTGGGTGGCCATCGTAGCCTTTATTTTTGCCTCGGCGCTATCCAACGCAGTAAACAGATCATTTTCGATATTACTTTCAGAAAATTTAATATCAGCGCCATAGCTGTACTCAACACCATCTTTGGCTTCAGCTTGGTTTAGAATATTATTCGCCCGCTTGAAACCTTGGATTAAATTTTCACCGTCGTCTGTCGCCAAAACCTGCTGTAATGCATTCGCTCTTTTGATTAGCAATGTTAGGTCGTCACTGCCAGGCATTGCGGTGCACGCATCAATTACATCATAACGGATGCCGCGATCACGCAGGTACCCCTTCATACGGTCCTGAAAAAATACTAGAAGATCTTCCGCTCCTGCACCTTTATTCGCTCGGCCTAAAACACTCAGAAGCGGAAGAGTTAAATCATTCTCCAAAATTAAACGAATGACACCAAGGGCAGCGCGCCGCAATGCAAAGGGATCTTTCGAGCCTGTTGGTTTTTCGTTTATCGCCCAGAAACTAGTCAATGTGTCCAACTTATCTGCTAATGCAACGGCAATTGAGACGGGGGCCGAGGGTACATCATCCGATGGACCAAGCGGAGAGTAGTGATCTTCACATGCATTAGCTATATCCATGCCCATTCCAGCCTCAATGGCATAATAGCGACCCATACACCCCTGCAGTTCGGGAAATTCGTACACCATATCAGAGCTAAGGTCTGCCTTAGCAATTCGGGCAGCTATTTCTACCATATCGGGATCTGCCCCAACAATAATGGCTAATTCGCGGGCCAGAATGGTAATTCTCTGAATTCGTTCAGCTTGGCTGCCAAGTTTGTTGTGGAAAGTGACATCCTCCAATGAGGCCTGCCAACCAACCATACCTGCTTTAGCTTCTCGCAAATCATTTTCCCAAAAAAACTTGGCATCGGCCAACCGGGCTGATAACACTTTTTGGTTACCCTGCAAAATGGTCACGCCTTTATCGACCGTTTCAATATTAGCGACAGTCACAAAGCCTTCAATATCTCCTGATTTTGGGTTTGACACAGAAAAAAACTTCTGATGTTCTTTCATTGAGGTTTTCAAAACCTCCGAAGGCAATCCAAGGAATTCATCATCGATTTGACCCAGCAAAACCACAGGCCATTCAACCAAACCCGAAACCTCAGTTAAAAGACTGGGGTCGGCGACAACTTCCAGCCCCAGTGCAAAGGCTTGGTTAGTGGCATCTTGCCAAATTAAATCACTACGCTCTTGCGCGCGCAAAATCACGTTGGCTCGCTTTAATTTAGCTTCATAATCATCAAAGCCTTTGACGGAAAAGGCATCTGGCGCCATAAAACGATGGCCATGTGTAGTATTACCAGCCACAATCCCATCCACCTCAACGGCAACAACTTCGCATTCAGATTCAGATGTCAGGAGGCATAGGATCGAATGCAAGGGTCTTACCCAACGCAAAGATCCGCTCCCCCAGCGCATGGATTTAGGCCACGGGAAGTTGCGGATACTAGCTTCTAGGATTTCAGACACAATCTCAGCTGCTGGACGGCCTAGCTTAGTAATTTTAGCGAAATAAACCTGGCCTTTTTTATCGTCTCGGATCTCAAGATCATCCATCGACAAACCAGTGCCGCGCAAGAACCCCTGTATCGCCTGTTCAGATGCACCCACGTTGGGACCTTTGCGCTCCTCGAATACGGTCGGACTTGCATCAAGCAGGCCCTCAACCGTTAGCGTCAGGCGGCGTGGAGTATGGAAAGCAGCGGCGCTTGCATAGGTCAGCCCAGCCTCAACCATTCCGTTCGTCATCAGTTTCTGTAAGTTGTCAGCAGCGCTTGACTGTAGTCTTGCTGGGATTTCCTCAGAAAATAATTCTATGAGAAGATCAGTCATTATTGATCCCTTTCTGGGCAATCATCCGAGGCAGACGAGCCATCATAAAGTTTATCGCCACAGTCATTTATTTGATGCCAGACAAAACCACGGCCATCTCGGT
>JAPKEA010000482.1 GCA_028822275.1 Planktomarina sp.
TAAATGAAACGATTTATAAGTCAAAATTTTGCTCAAAAAAGTTAGTTTAAGCTATGAGGAGCGATCACTGTTAAATCTTAATCGCATCAGGGGACTACGCTCATGATTTAACAAAAAGAGATTCATCAAATTTGATACTTTCACCGCACCCGCAAGCGTCAACCACATTTGGGTTACTGAATTTGAAACCAGATTCCAACAGACTTACTTCATAATCAATTTCTGTGCCAAATAGGAACATCTGAGCCATTGGAGCAATCATGATACGCGCACCTTCTGTTTCTACCACTTCATCATTAGGTGCAATTTCATCAACAAACTCCATGGTATATTCCATACCAGCGCATCCACCTTTCTTGAGGCCGATGCGTAGACCTTGGTGATTATCTTTTTCCATCAACTTTATTATCTGCCGCGCCGCGGCTGTTGTCAAAGTGACGGCTTGTTTACCCGGAATGCCAAACATCGTGGATCCTTTGCGCTATAGTCTCAATCTAAGCATCTAATTGGTTTGGTGCAAGAGGTGGGGAACTGTGTACAAATAACAATATTAACCGATTGTATTTCACATAAAGCCAAGCTCCAGACGTGCTTCATCGGACATCATGTCCATGCCCCAGGGCGGCTCCCATGTTAACTCGACCGCGACTTGTTTGACCCCTGGCATCGGCTCAATTGCTTCCGCAACCCACCCAGGCATTTCCCCCGCAACCGGGCACCCAGGAGCTGTAAGCGTCATAATAACAAGAACTTCTGATTCCTCGTTGATCTCAATGGTATAAATCAAACCCAAGTCGTAAATGTTTACTGGAATTTCGGGATCATAAACAGTGCGAATCCCATCCACGATACTTTCGTACAGAGGGTGGTTTGTACTGGAAGGCGCAATCATTGGTGTGCCTTCTACTGGAGCTTCATCCGACATTCTCTAATCCTTGAGTCTTTCTATAAGATATAGTCCTGCAAGTCGATGGGGTAAAGGTCACCTTTTGATTGAATAAATTTTAATACTGTAGATCAGTTTTGGTTGGAGTTTCAAAAGCGGTTTGTATGCAGTTTTTTTAATATTCATGTGCTAATCCTTTGATTTCTCCTAACCCTTAAAGTTATCAAATGCCCCTTTTAATTTTTAACTTCATCTAACAAAATTGCCTCATTGACTTGATACTATGGTTTTCTTCGCGCATGTGGGACCAATGAAACAGCAATTTTCTTTTCAGCTCGATGCTATTTCTGGCAAGGCGCGTCGTGGCACGATCAGCACTCCGCGAGGCGAAATTCGCACTCCAGCGTTCATGCCGGTTGGTACTGCAGCAACAGTAAAAGCAATGATGCCTGGCTCAGTTCGTGAAACTGGAGCGGACATCTTATTAGGAAATACTTATCACCTCATGCTGCGCCCAACCGCCGAGAGGATTGATCGCTTAGGTGGGCTGCACAAGTTTATGAATTGGGAACGCCCAATCTTAACCGATAGCGGTGGATTTCAAGTGATGAGCTTGTCAGGTTTGCGTCAGATGAGCGAAGACGGTGTTACATTTAAATCCCATATTGATGGCTCAAAACATCATTTGACACCTGAGCGATCAATGCAGATTCAAAAATTGCTCGGAAGTGACATTGTTATGTGTTTTGATGAATGTCCTGCGCTTCCCGCTTCGCACACTCAAATCGCTTCCAGCATGCGGATGTCAATGCGATGGGCGGAAAGGTCTCGTAGTGCTTTTGGAGACCGGCCGGGTCATGCCTTGTTTGGAATTCAGCAGGGTGGGTTGGATCAAGAGTTACGTGCTGAGAGCGCTGAAAAGCTCTGTAAAATTGGATTTCAAGGTTATGCTGTTGGCGGTTTAGCTGTTGGCGAAGGTCAAAAGGCTATGTTTGAGGTCCTCAACTTTGCCCCAGATCAATTGCCAGAAAACAAACCACGTTATCTGATGGGAGTTGGCAAGCCTGATGATATTGTTGGTGCTGTTGCCCGTGGAATTGACATGATGGATTGTGTTCTTCCGAGCAGGTCTGGTCGCACAGGCCAAGTGTTCACTCGTCGCGGTGTAGTGAATATTAAGAATGCCCGACACCAGGATGATCCGCGACCATTGGATGACACTTGCAATTGCCCAACGTGTAGTAACTATTCCCGTGCCTATCTCCACCACGTATTTAGAAGCCAAGAGATAATTAGTTCAATGTTGCTGACCTGGCATAACTTACATTACTTTCAAGATCTTATGCAGGGTATGCGGGATGCAATTGAGGTTAATTCGTTTGCTAATTTTGAAGCAAGGTTTCATAGCCAAAGAAAAATAGGTGACATCGAAAAGTTATAATTAGTGCTGTTTACCGCGCCAAAATTTGAATACGGGTGGGGTATTTAAACTGATCTTGAGCCCTGTCTCGGATACTAAAAACTCCAGACACGCTTGTTC
>JAPKEA010000483.1 GCA_028822275.1 Planktomarina sp.
GTCATCAGTTCCATAAGAGCAATGATGAACTTTAATATCATTATCGCTTTTAAATTCTAAAATTATATTCCCCAATTGGCCTGTAGAGCATCCTACCTATTTAGCAATTTTCCCATACATGACACCTTTTGGTAGAGGGCAATAATCTCCCCAAGAGGCAAATTCGTGTCAGGCTATTATGGCCATAGTATCAGATACAATTGTCTCCAAGTTTCCTCCTCCGTCAATAAAGGTCACCTGGGCATAAATTTCATCACCGATATCAGCTTCGTATACCTCAAATTGGTCCTTAGAGGCGTTAGAATTTCCCCATATACTTTGTAAAGCTGCTAAATCAATATCCGTAAACCAGCCTTCCTCACCAGTATTGCTGTAGCCCATGAGTGTGTGAGTATGCGGTTGATCGGAACTAGTGACTGCCTGATCAGTATCACCATCTTTCATATCCCACGGGTGCTCCAACCCTAAGAGATGCCCTACTTCATGAATAAATATCTCTTCCCAATCTTTTCTAAGTTCTGGCTGTTCATTCCAGTAAGTGTTTAGTAGGGCCATATCAGTTTCTAAATGCTTGCCATTTTGCAATCCAGTTTGGTAGCTCATAATAAGCTTAGAGCCCTGAAATTGACCATTAAAACCATTTAATTGATCCTGATTGGGCAAAGGGTGCACAAATATTGTTATGTCAGCCTCATCAATTGTGTTAACAAGATCAATACTCAGGTCTATATATTCTGGAATTTTAGCAATCACACTCTGCATTATCTCCGTTTGCCAGTCTGCTGGTTGAGCTGAATCAACGGTGACCCTTCCGGTAGGATTATCAGCCGTAGGTTCTACAGTGTGAGTAACTTCTACGCCGCCCTGCAAGATTATGACTTTCAAAACTGCTTCAGGTCCAGCGGTCTCCTTTCTCATTTGAATTTCGCCATCTCCCATTACAAGATGCTTAACCTCAACATTATCAACAGGGTCATTTTGCCATGTTTTAAAATTTGTAATTTCTTGCCCATTTCGAAACCAAGAAAAATCGAAGGCGCCTAAACCATCATCATCTGATATTGCAATTGCGCTTACGGTAAGCTTTGAGCCGGCAGTCGAGCCTCCACTTAACTGTAAAGAACCCAGAGCTGGATCATTTACGTTCTGCACAAAGGCTGTTTCGAAAGATGCATAGGTTTCAATCGTTTCAATTGTTGATCCGTCTAACCCTAGAATGACTGAAGGAATGTTTACTATTACATCTATTTGGCTTCCGACATCTTCTTGAAGCAATTCATAGGTGTCATTTTGCATACGGTCTGTAACGACCACATCATCCCTATACCATTTGTATTCTGCTCTATTTTCTACACTATTTTCTGTGATACCTAAGTCGCTTGAATTTACGGTTAATAAGCTCCCTTGGATCGCATTGCCCGTTAAGGAGAAAGTAGGTGCTGGAAGAACGCTTGTAGCATTTTCCTCGCTACCACAGGCTGAAAGAGCAGTAGTAGCTAACAAAAGTGACATGGTTTCAAATTTTTTTCTTTGTATAAAATTGCTTTTTGATACGATTTTTCTTTTGTGGGCGTTGCTATTTAGAAAGTAATAGGATTGTCTCATTTGCTTCGGCCCGTCTATATCTTTGAAATAAAATTGTATTTAGGAGAGAAAAAAGGAGCTGTCAAACTAATGAGAACACGCATCGGATTACAGGCATAACTGTCTGACGTCGGGCAGAAGAAAGAAGGGGGCGTGCCAGAAGTGGTGATGCCCCCTTAAATCGAACCGTCTGACATTGCCACTTGCTTTGTTCTCTTTTTTATAAACATGCTGGCGTCATTGCTATTTAAACTGCTGGACACAGCTTAGACTTATCGCACTCAACTAAGGTTCACTGGCGCCCTTCACAGACACTATAATTTACTCACTTCAAACCCCTTATTCGGAATATGGCCAATGCCAAAATTCACTTCCAATTTTGGACAATTCTTAAATCAAAACTTTATGGGTATCTTGTATTTTGCCAGTGGCATGTTTCTGTTTGCTGCAGTGGACACGATCGCTAAAGTTCTTACCGAAAGCTTTCACCCAGTCCAAGTGGCCTGGTCGAGGCAGTTAGGTCTGCTTTTCGGAATTTTAATTGTGTTAATATTTAAAGGTGTCACCATACTTCAAACAGAACATGTATGGCTGCAAATTTTTCGAGGCTGTTTAGCAGAAACATCCGCATTGATATTTATATTCGCAATATAAATGGTGCCGATTGCTGATGCCGTTGCAGTAAGTTTTGTAGCTCCTTTTTTTGTTACAATACTCGGGGCACTAGTTCTGGGAGAATACGTAGGAGTTAGAAGATGGACAGCGATCGCCATAGGCTTCGTTGCGTGTTTGATTATTATCAGGCCCGGTTTTAGTGCATTTCAACCAGCTGTGTTTTTGGT
>JAPKEA010000064.1 GCA_028822275.1 Planktomarina sp.
ATCACTGTCGGGTCTGGTGGTGCATTTCCATCTGGGACTGCAGATTTAACCCCGGAAGCCCAAAGTATTTTAGACCGCATCGCCCTGACGGCAATGAGCCCAACAAGCGAGATAACTGTTACTGGGCATACGGATGACGTTCCCATTAGGAATGGAAAATTTAGGGACAACTGGGATCTTGCTGCTGGCCGTGCCGCGAGTGTTGTCCAGGCGATTGAGGAAACTGGACTTGTGTCAGGTAACAGACTGTCCGCAGTTAGTAAGGGTGAAATGAACCCACTAGCAGACAATGTTACCGCGGAGGGCCGAGAAGAAAATCGGCGCATAGAAATTGAAATTACCTATTAAACTTAATAAGCCTATTAAACCTAAGAAAATGTGGTTTTTGGTCGTTAAATATAGTGGAGTGTTTAAATGACCGAACTGCCAACAAACGACTACATAAGTCAAATAAACAGAAATGGTTCTGGCTTAAACATACCACAAATTGTGGGCGCTCTTGTGGACGCCGACATAGATCCGATTAAGGCTCCTGTTGAAAAAAACAAAGAAAAAGTTGAGGCGGCAATTTCAGGATTAGCCCTGCTGAAAAAATCCTCTGAATTAACCAACGCAAACATAAAAAAATTAGGAAGTTCTTCTCTCTTTACGACTACATCGTCTAATACCACATTAATTGGTGCTACTGTGACAGATAGCTCTTTAGTTAAGCCGGGAATTCCCAAAATCACTGATATTACGCAACTTGCTATACCCATGTCGTTTTCTGTGCCCGCAGCTGGTAGCACCAACTATGCAAATAACTTTAATTCACCGAACGCGACATTGCCCACTGGCTATAGCTTGACAATAAAACTTGGGACATTCGTCAATAATGGTACGGGTGTTGCTGATGTCTTTACAGCTGACACTGGCTCGCCGACAATTCCTACACTTACCTTGGCAAGCGGTGAAGACATCCAATCTGTCGCTAGAAAGTTAAACGACATAGTGGGACTTAGCGCTAAGGTGGTTCAAGTAGCGGGCGATAGTGCCTCAAATGATCAATATAAAATTCAGATCACGGGTGAGGCCGGCCTAAATAATGGGTTTGAGATTTCAACTGCTTCGACCAATGGCCAAACTGACGCTCGCATTTTTGACGTATGGAATAATACCAACGGTACACCAGCGTTAAGGGCCTTTGATCAATATGCTCAAAACTTAAACTTTAAATTGGATGGGCTCACATTGACACGTGAATCTAATACCGTATCCGACGCTATACCTGGAGTGTCTTTAGACATTAAGAGTACGGATACGGGAAGTGGTACGGATATAAAAACTGAAATGTCTAAGATATCGGTTCAGGAAACTGTCCAGAAATTTATTGATGAGATAAATGCCTACAAGGCCGATTTAACAGCGCTCACACGTCAAGACAAAACTGGCGCTGGAGAGCATGGTGAGTTGTATGGTGATCATTACGTCAAGTCGAGATTACGCGCCCTTTCAAATTTTATGAATGCGGGCCTTGCTGGCTATGATACCAACACCATTCATATGGCTTCGCTCGGTTTTAAAACACAAATGGATGGAACTTATACTTTAGACCAAAGAGCTTTCGACAACACCTTCAAGGAAAGGCCTGAATATTTTTCGGCTTTGGTTGAAGACAAGGTGGAAACCAGCCGTAGTGACGTATCAATAGTTTGGTCATCCGATTCAAAGTTCAAGCCACATTACTTGCAACAAATGACTGTCGAAGATGATTATGATGCAGGTACGGGCGATGGCTCAGATAATTCTATGTACTTTGGTGGCTCCATCGCCGCTAGTCACCGTTTGCACATTGACAGAACGACAGCGGTTAATGGTGTTTATTCATATGGAATAGGTGGGCAAACGGGCCAAAAACAAGATGGCTCTGATGTGGACACAACGGGCTTTTTCATTCGGGTGCCTACCACTACTACTTTTGCTAACAATGCCCAATTTACCTTTAGTCTTGGCAGAAGTTTTACGAATTTATTCAAGAATTTTCATGACGAAATACTAAATAATGAGTACGAACATAGACGGCAGGAAAGTAACTACGAGGTAAAGCGTGAAAATATAGAAGACAGGTTAACTACAATAGAATTGCGGAGTAATATGTTGGCGCAAAGCTACAATAAAAAATTCCAGGCCATGGAGGAAAGCGTTACCGGCTTCAATTCAACTGGTAATTATTTGAATAATTTTATTACCCAATGGAACGAATCTTAAATTATCTTAAAGGCCAAACTTTTTTATTTTTTCGATCAGTGTAGTCCGCTGCAGCTTTAAATCCCTGGAAGCCTCACTGGTGTTGCCTGCATTTCGGCTCATTGCGCTCTCTATCAACACGATTTCAATATCTTGAAGAAGTCGCCTCAAATCGATGCTGTTGTTAAACTCAAAAAGGGTGGCAAAGTCAGCGGGAGAGGGCGGTGGGACTTTCTGGTCTGTATTTTCACGAACAGATCCCCCTAAATTGTCTAATGACTCCCAAATGCTGTCTACCTCTTCTTGGCTGTCCAACACGTAAGTTGCATTTATATTTAGGAGGCTCTTGCTGACTTTCTCCTCGTCTATTTCCTGCCCAGGGTAGAAAACTGCAGCGCGCTCCATTATGTTTCTTAACTCGCGAATATTTCCAGGCCAGTCGTACTTCTGCAACGCATTTAAGCCACTCTTAGAAAACCTTGTCTTTGAGTTTTTGAGATTATGAGATTTGCTATTTTTAAGCAAATACTCGATTAGATCAGGAATGTCGTCCAAACGATCCATCAGACTGGGAACTTGAATTGGAAAGACATTCAATCTGAAAAAAAGGTCATCACGGAACTCATTGTTAGAAACGAGTTTACCTAGATCTTTGTGTGTGGCGCACACCACGCGGACATTGACTTTTGTCTCCTTGTTTCCCCCGACACGGGTTACGCGAGAGTTTTCTAAAATTCGCAATAATTTGGACTGTAAATCGAGAGACATATCACCTATCTCGTCAAGAAATAGTGTCCCTGCATCGGCCTGCTCAAATTTTCCGTGAGTGGTTTTTATGGCTCCCGTGAAGGCACCCTTCTCGTAACCAAAAAGTTCGGCTTCCATTAAATCTTTGGGAATTGCCGCACAGTTTACGGCTATGAATTTACCTTTTCTACGGCTCTCATCGTGTAGGGCTTCCGCTACAAGCTCCTTGCCCGCCCCTGTAGGCCCATTAATTATTACCGCAGAATCCGATGGGGCGACCAAGGATATCATTTGCTTCAAGTTACTTGCAGCCTCAGAACCACCAATTATTTTTTCATCTATTCGCGACATTTACAATTCACTGCTCTGTTTTATCCAAGTAACAACATTTTAGCACAATAATGTCCACTCTTGCATCATCATACTGCACTGGTTACCCTCATTTCATTATTAATTAGAGTTGCATAGCTATTTTAAAAATTTGAAGTTTGGGAGGCGTAAGTAGATGAAAAAAAACTTTTGGCGATCTCTCATTCCTCAAACTCTCAGAGCTAGTTTTACGAAAAAATCCTCAGAACCTGCAAATGAAAAATATGATCTGTCAAGGTTTGATGAGCAGGACATTATTTTAGAAAATGAAAATCAAATTCAGGAATTTTTACCTGATATTTTAGGTCAGGCACTAGCAAGAACCTGGATTGATCGACGTTTTTTGGAGGCGTTTTACGAGCAACCCGTGGAGATACTAGAGAAGGCTGGCGTTTTTTTACCTAAAAGCATTACCATTGAGTTTTCTAAAGGTGAAAAAGAGCGGCCCAAGGTAGTTGTTTTTAAAAATTCTGGTAAAGATAAGAAGCGATTACTTCAGTTGAAACTTGTGATGGTGGCCGGAACATGAATAAAATTTTAACTCTGTCGTTCTTTTCTTTTCTTTTAGTGTGTAGTTTTTTGCGTGCCGAGGAGCATAAATCACCTATTTCGTCAGAAATGTTTTTAAATGCAGTGTCTGCTGTAGAAAAAAAAGATTTTGTGGAGGCAGTCAGATTATTTTCAGCTCTCGCTGAGGAGGGCGAGCCTGCGTCTCAGTACAATCTGTCGTTGCTGCACTATAAGGGCCTCGGCACACCTGAAAACTATCAATCAGCCCTGTACTGGGCTTGGAGCGCATCCCTGGATGGCTATGAAAAAGCGCCATTGCTGGTTGATAATATACGCGATGATGTAACAGACGAACTCATTACTGAAGTTGCTGATAATACAATAGAAAATTTAACGAAAAAGGCGATGGCTGGAGATGACAACGCGTCAATAAAATTGGGTAAGACCTACTATAGCCTATTCGTTGAGCCAGACATCAAAAATGCTTATATTTGGTTTGTGATTGCCCAAGCTTTATCTGTTGAGGGCAGTGACGAACTCCTAAGAGAAGTTAAAAAGGAAATTGAAACTCCCGATTTGCTCTTGTTCCAAGTTGACGCAACCGCGACATTCAATGAAATAGAAAAATAATCTTAGGGTCGCGGCTTTATATTATCGACAAAGTCTAATTTTTTTAATTCTATTAAATTATATTTACTGAAAGTGGCTAGGTGTTGGTTTATGCTGTGGAGAGTTTCCTCCAACGTATCTTCTGTACCTTCGCCCAACGCATTCGGACCCTGCAAAGCGCTATAAGCCTTCACAAGGTTGCAAAAATCTTCAACTGTAGCCTCCAAGTCCTTAGACTTGATTAGAGGAGCCAAGCTCTTTTCCGACAGCAGTTTTATTATTTCTCTAAGTGTTTCTATTAATAGAGAATGTTCTGCTGTCATTATGTAATTCCTAGGCTCGTGCCTCTTTAAAGCTTTCAATCAACTTGTCAGTAATCAAATCTAAGTCAATCGGATATCTACCTTCCTCGACCTTAGTTTTGATTTCATTGACTAAGGCCATATCAACAGGTGGCTCGTTTGATAAGTCACTAACTGATTTGTTGATAGTCAAATTCATGTCCACTGTTTTTGTATTAGTTGGTTTGGGCTCAGCCCCACCAATTTTATTTTCAGCAACTGGGGCATTATTTTTATGCTCGGTTGCTACTGCTGGATTAGCAAAGCCACCGGCAGTTTTGATTGGATCAATCATGGTTAAAACTCCTTACAAGATCCTTAACGGCATAAACTTCAAACATGTTAGTCACAACTTGAAATTATATCCTACAAAGACATTAACGGCAGGATTGGTTTACATGTTAGTCAGTGGGCGCACTTTTTTTTCAGAAAGCACTACAGCCTTGAATTCTTTGTTAGAAGAAAGGTTTCTGACAATAATCATTTCACCCACCTGGCCGTCCTCCATGGCCTGTCCGGCAGTAGAAATAGTTAATCCGCCTGAACCCACGACAATCAGGACATCATCGTCTTTATCTATATCATTGGCCGCAATTAGGTGGCGAGACTTTAAGACGGCATCTCTGGTTATATTCTTCTTTGCCTTGTGTCCAATTATGTCTTGTAGATTTGTGTATGCACCGTGTGCAGATCTGTTAGCTGCTAACTTCAGTTCTAGGTCATCGGAACTAATTACTTTTCCCATGGGAATATTATTTTTAGCAAATACTACTTTAGTGGCTCCACCCAAAATATTTTGACCATTAGTGGCTGAAGGGTCGTCACTTCGTGAACTTGTTCTTAAAGTCACCACCCACTTTTTTGGGGTTGAGCAAGATACGCTGATTGTAGACCAGTCACCTTTTAACCGCGGCTTAATTGATAGTTCGCCCGCGCAGCCAAAGTAGGCTCTTTTTGGTGAAACAATAACCTCACGACTAATTTGTTGAGCTTGAAAGTAAGTCCTTACTTTAGCGTCTATATCTGCGCCATATACCATATTGTTGTCTGCAGCGAGTGGCTGGACTAAAATTACTAAAAAGAAAGCTAACAGTGATTTCAGGGTCATTTTCATTAGAAACGCTCCAATACTCTTATATCCATATTAGCAAATTCTGATGTATTTTTAACATCTGACAGCGCAATTAATTCAGATGTGTTGTCCGTCATTTTTTTTACTTTAAAGTAAAAACGTGATGGATCGCTTCCAGTCGATACGAAGATATCACTTTTTAGTAATCCATCGTGTTCTCCAAAGCTTAGAAATATCTTCCCATTTTTTATAAAAGTTTTCCCAGCAATGTTTTGACACTCAAGCGGGGCCGTCGCTTCATCGATTGAGGCGAGTGAAATTTCCATTATCTTTTCTTTGATGTGGTCCAATTTATCTTTGGAAGACTTTTGTTTCATAGAAAGGAAATTGGCCTCTTCTATCGTAATTGAAACCTGCCGAGACGCTGAACTCACTATGGCGCCATTTTTATATAATACAGATTTTGCTTCGATTATCATATCTTTTTTACTCTGAAGAAAGTCAGCCTTGGACGTTATATCAGCCTCTAGACTGAGCATAATTTTTGAAGATGGTGTTGTATCAGGAACAACTATTTGTTCACTGGAAGTACTTTCATATAAACCGTAGGACAAAGTTTGCTTTGCGACTGGCTTTGCCTCGGCCACCAAATTCAAATGCTTCAATAGATTTGTTTGCTGTCTTATTTCCTGTTTGATTTGGGTATTTTTGATATTGAACCAGTAGGGAAATTGAGTTTTCAGTTTGAGCCCCGTGAATGCAAACTGTATATTTAATGCGGAGGGCCGGCGGCATGCCAATCCTTTTGCGCTTTGATTGCCGTCTAATAATAATACTTCTAATTTAACAAAAAATTTGTTTCCTGCGCTTCGTGAATTTAATACTCTATATCCAGCAATGTCGACGTTCGATTTGTTGGCAATTTGATCTATTAATACCCTGCCATTTTCAACAATGGCGAAACTTTCCACTGACTGAGCGCCAGATTGGGTTAATGATTGTAATGCGTTTGATATTGCTCGCGACCTGAAAACATCTTCTGATATTTCTGACGTCTTAAAGGCGCTCCCCTCAACCTGAAGGAGGCGTTCGCTCGCATTAAGTGGTGCGACACTTATGGCAAAACACAGCGCTATTAATGAGTGGAATATACGCAACATTGCTACTAACTTCTCACAGAAGTCCACGAGTGTAGTTTTGGATAAGTCTCCGAATGTGCACTTCGCTCACCGACAACTCGACTTCATAAGTGTCATTACCTGTTGGCTCAATTCTGACGGTCTTGGCGCCCATGATTGTTCCACGAACTGCTGAACTCATTTTGTCTGACGTTAGCATTGCCTCCGCAACGGTTGTCTCTCCATCTAAGGTAATACCATAAATCTGTTCAGTTAGCCCTCTGTATGCGTCCAGCTTAGCTGCCCTTAACGCCATTAATCTGCGTTGGTTCAGGTTTTTAGAAGGCTGGATTGCTATGGCAGAAAATCCAACGGCTGTGATTGAAGGGGTAAATGGTTCCTCTCCCGAAGCCTCCGTCTTTTCATTTAGTAAATTAGTGCTTTGCTGCATTGCGGATATTCTTGTTCCAGTAGTGGGGCGCAGCACATTATTTGCAAGGCTTTGAACCTGAAAGGAAGGGATGGCGGTATCACACCCGATTAGAAGTGAGACTGCAGCAACAGCAATGATTGGATTAATCAAGTTAAAAGTACGCATGGATCAAGACTTTCTTTTGTTTTTCTGACACATTCTTGCAAGTTGTGTGCCAAAAATATTGTTAATTAGATCACACTTTTGCAATCAAATGTAAGCGATAGCAGATGTTGAGTAATATCTCATTGGCACGCATTTTGCTGATATTAGTTTAGAATTATTTAAAGTTATAGATTTTAGATTAACGTTATTAAAAACAGATAGTTAAGTTTTCAAAAATTTGACAATATTAAGGATAAGAATATGCAGATGAGCCAAACTATGGGGTTTTCAATTGCAGATACAAAAAAACTTTCAGGGTTAATTCTACCCCTGGGGATCCTAACTTTAGTGGGCATGCTGGTCCTTCCCCTTCCAGTTGCACTATTAGACGTATTCTTTGTTTTCAATATAACTATCTCTCTCCTAATTCTAATGGTTGCGTTGCACACTCATCGGCCACTTGATTTTTCTTCGTTCCCAAACCTACTTTTACTGGCAACCGTTTTACGGCTGGGACTGAACGTTGCTTCCACAAGGATAGTCTTGTCGGAGGGCCATAATGGACCAGACGCCGCGGGAAAGGTCATCCAAGCATTTGGCGAGTTTATTGTCGCTGGTAATTATACGGTAGGTTTATTTGTTTTTGCTATTTTGGTAATTATAAACCTGGTCGTTATTACAAAAGGTGCTGGCAGAGTTTCAGAGGTTACTGCAAGGTTTACACTTGATGCCATGCCCGGCAAACAGATGGCTATAGATGCGGATTTGAATGCGGGCATCTTGACGCCTGAGGAAGCAACTTTACGGCGATCAGAAGTATCCAAAGAAGCTGACTTTTATGGATCGATGGACGGCGCGTCAAAGTTTGTAAAAGGCGATGCTATAGCTGGAATTCTAATTCTGGCTATAAATGTAATTGGCGGACTAATAATAGGAATAGCCCAGCATAATTTAGGCTTAGCTCAAGCTGCTGAAAACTACGTTCTGTTATCTATTGGTGATGGATTAGTTGCTCAAATCCCTTCTCTTTTACTTTCGATAGCAACGGCAATTATCGTGACCCGCGTTTCGTCTTCAGAAAATATGTCAGACCACATAGCCAAGCAGGTGAATATATCTGCTGCCTGGTTGCCAACGGCTGCGGTGATGCTGGCCTTAGGTCTTGTTCCCGGAATGCCAAATCAGTTGTTTTTGACATTTGCGTTAATAGCTGGAGCGTTAGCGTGGTATTCGCGGCGCTCTGAAGGCCAAACTCTTGAAGACGATGAAAAAGAAGAACTAGATGACAACACAAAAGCTAAAGGTGAATTTGATTTAGCCGATGTGAAAGATACATCAAAAATCTCTATTAGCCTTGGATACAGCTTAGTGTCGTTAGTAGACGAAACAAAGACTGAAAATCTTGTTCCAAAAGTAACTCGGTTGAGAAAGGAAGTCTCCAAGGCTCTTGGATTTATCATACCTGGCGTCAGGATTAGGGATGACTTGAACCTGGAAGCCTCACAATATCAAATTAAAATTGGTGAAAAAATTGTTGCTGATGATTTTGTCTATACTGGTAAGAAATTAGCCATTTCAGACGATAATGTTACGGTTCAATTATCTGGCCTCAAAGTGAAGGAGCCTGCGTTTGGTGTGGATGCCTATTGGATTGACCCAGAAGTGCAACTTGATGCTGAAGCCAAAGGTTACATAATAATTGATCCTGAGGACGTCATTACAACTCACTTAAGTCAAATTATAAATGCATATGCCTCCGATCTACTTGGCCAGGAAGAAGTTCAAGAGCTATTGGATGATTTGCAAATTAATTACCCAAACTTGGTTGAGAGTGTAATACCTAAAGTAATGCCGCTATATCAGCTAACTTCTGTGCTCAAATGTGTCTTAGAGGAAACTATACCTGTTTCAGATTTGCGTTTAATATTAGAGACGATAGCTTCTCTAAATACACAAAAAATGGACAATGAAGATATTGCTGAGAAAATTCGTCCAAGCTTGGTGCCTATGTTAATTCAGAAGATGATAAAATTTAAAGACACTTTACCCCTAATTACTTTGGCCCCAGAGTTGGAACAAATGATTTTGCAGTCAGTTAGACAGAACCCTGATGAAAAAATGCTTATGCTTGAGGGATCGTTGGCAAAGAAAATCCTTGCTAACCTGAACGAAGCATCTGAAAATCTAAATAAAGATGCAAAACCGGTATTTCTGATTGTTGCGCCGCAAATTAGAAAACACGTCTCAAGGTTTATAAGAGCGCAGTTACCGTCTGTAAATGTTTTGAGTTTCATGGAATTGCCTGAAGACCGCAGTGTAGAGATTGCCTTTACCGTTGGTGGCTTTGATGCAGTTGAATAGTATAATGTCCTCGATTGGGAGTAAATGAGATGCCAGAGTTAACAATTCGAGCTGCCGATAGCTCGGCAGCAATGGATGAAATAGAACGAAAGTTAGGTCCAGACGCCCTAATTCTTTCGACCGAAAAGCGTGACGGTT
>JAPKEA010000065.1 GCA_028822275.1 Planktomarina sp.
CACGCAGGAGTTGATTTAAGTTTATCTTCCAGTTCTGGAGTCCGTGTGGGGGCACCACTTATAGCCATTTATTTTAATATTATCAGTAACTTGATATTTTATTGTAAAATTAGTCCCCCCTTTTGCTTTCAATACGACATGAAGTCGATGCTGTTATGCAGTTCTTTTTGCGTGGCGAAAATCAAACTGAGTTAAAGGCTTTTGTTAAAAAAATCGAAGCCAATCGTACTTATAAGGAGATATAATTATGCGAAATTTATTTTACGTCCCAGGTGTGGATACTGAATTTTGTGTAGATGGAGCTTCTTACAAAGCCAGTAGGATAGATTATGATCCATTATCGGATGAATGTATCGCTTGATTTAGGCGTCTCCGAATATTTGAAAAAGCAAGCGGTTTAGTTCAAGAAACCCGTATTCCATCATTTCGCCATTGTGAAATTTTTGAGAAAATAACACATGGATATGACCATGAATCAAGCTGGTGGCTGGTATTAGATAATTTCAGAATACCATTTTATATGATGGAACCATATGGACAGTCTGAGTTTGAAATTGATGGGCTAAAATATCATGAAGTCCCAACAAATATTGTACCTTACGGTGCTATTAATCGTTTCATAAAAGGAGACAGAAGGGAGCCTGATACAACATCATATTTGTTTGTCAAAACTGCACACTATCGTCATTTGGTTGATGTAATTAAAAGATTAGAGGCTACCGCGAAGTCAGCGCCCTATTTTAAATCAGTTACAGCAAAAGATCGTCGTGAAGCAAAAAGGCGAGTAAGGGCTGAAAAAGGTTTGATCGTATTTGGGGGTTCTTATGGGGCTTAATTCGAATTTAAAATCAAGCTTACAATCAACTATAAATATAGCGAAGAAAAACCAGGGGCAGGCAACTGCCCTTGAACTACTGCATCAGTACTCAATAACTGGAAATAGCACTGAACTGCGCCAACAGATGCTCGAAGACATATTCGTACTCCCAGACATCGCTCTGTTGGGCCAATGGACAACCATTTATGCAGCACCAAATACTGGCAAAACTCTTCTTACACTTTGGTTGCTAAAAGAAAATTTACTTAGCAATAGTTTAGATGGCGACTTCGTATTTTATGTGAATGCAGATGACAATTTCAGAGGCATTGTCGAAAAAACAGAACTGGCGGAGCAATGGGGCTTTCACATGATAGCTCCAAATCAGAAAGGCTTCAGCACAGCTCAGATAACTGATTTGATGGTGGAACTCGCAGAGACAGGTGAGGCGAGGGGGGCCGATCACCGATTTTGTAGGACCACTTCAGACAGAACGCGTTGGCGCATTTTCCGCTGCGAGCCCGAGCCATAAAAGAAGAATCTAAAGTTGAAGAATGCCCCGCAATTGGGTGCTGGCCGCGAAGATATCCCGCCGAAATCCGGGAGGGGAGGCACGGAAAAAGATCGATTGGTGTTCTGCTGAAATTCGATTTGCCAATTCCGCAAGTGAATTTTCGGATCCAGCCATTTGCAACTTAAGAGTTCGTGGAACGCGGAGGATCTTTACCCAGTTTGGTTCAACGTCCAGCGCAACCAGATCATATTTGTTTAGGCATCGCCAAATTTGATCAGTGCTATCCTGAGCACCTTCCCACAAAGCGCTGGTCGTTGCCGCCGGACATTCACATGTGATGAATGTTGATCCATCGCCTTTGGTTTGATTTCCAAAAATGCCCCCCGCACCGACGCGGAAAACCACATCAACCGGATCAAAAATCTGAATGTATGAGTCGAGGTTCACATCCGCTGCGTTCACACCGAACACAGCAAAAACAACTGGTACTGGTAAGAACGGGTCCTCGTCTTGGGCGGATATTCCCAAAATCTTAGCCAATTGATGAACGGTACCGTTGCTCCAGACAATTTGGTCATATTCTTGGATAGCACCTGAGATATTTACGTCCCAACCGGTATCACTACGCGAGAACGTATCGATTTTTTTACCTAAGTGAATTTGAACGCCGCGAGACGACAGCCAGTTTTGGGCATCCTGTGCAAACCCAAACATCCCTTTGCCGCCGCTTGGATAGAAACTGCTTATCGAGTCAGCGGCAGTTTCCATCGGCCGTCGCGCTGCTAAAGTGTCATCCAGACGTGGGTCCGATTTCAGTCGTAACATTTCAGCATCGGTATCGAACTTCAATCGCACCAAACCGGTCTTTTGAATTTCCCGAGCCGTGATACTATTTGCGTCAACCGTGTGGATTTTTTTGAATATTCCCTCAAAGATGCCGCCGGCTGTTGGCCCGTATCGATCATGTAGATGTTGCGATAAATTGACGGGGTGTGGCAGTGGGGAATCGTCGAAATTTAGCAATTCCGATAATATTTGTTTGCGGGTTTCTACCGGCAGGTTGGATAAATCTGGAAGGTCAAAGTTTTCGACAACATCACCGCCAAAGCCACTGGCGGGCGGTGACATAATTGGGTGGATCCCACCTGACGAAATTTCGCTCAAAAACTCATGCATTTTCGCATCGACGCCGCTGAAGAAATGAAGCCCCTTGTCGATGTAAAAATCATTGAACGGGACTGAGTTTAGGATGCCACCAAAGAATGGTGCCGCATCCACCATGTGGATTTTGAGCCCTGGAACTCCCACCAGATGCGCCGCATCACAAATGCCTTGAAATCCTGTGCCAACGATCAAAATCCGTTTTGAGTTCATCTTGCGCCCTGATCCCAAAAAAGACGGTCTGAGACATCATTCGCGTCCCATCTAGGCAGGCTCATCAGGTCGTCTTTGGCAAGATTAGCTTTGCGAACTTCTGTTCCAACTCCAACTGATGCCCCTAGCTCTGATGCGAGTAAGCGGGCGTTCTGATCCGATGCGCCATAGGGAAAACACATGACCCAATCGCGCATTGGGATACCAATTTCTTTTAAGTATCCAACAGAGATTTCTAGTTCCACTCTTTGTTGGTCCGCGCTGACTCTGTCCATCCATGGATGTGAATGCGTATGGGATCCAAACTCCATGCCACAATCATTCATGACACGAATTTGTTCAGGCTTCAGGTAAAGTTTTTCTGCAAACGCGGATTGATCTACACTTACGAATTCAGAGAATAATCTATCAATAACCGTTCTGCGCAACGCCGGCGGAAGGGCGTGTTGCAGCATTCGTTTGATAAAAATAATTTCGGCAGGGTCGAATCTATTAGCAGTAGCGTTCTCGTTCCAATAGTTTTGGAAAGCTTTCAGACCTTCCTGAGGTTCTGCATCTGCTATGAACTTTTTAAGACGATCAACTATTGTTAGTGGATTCTTTGTCGAAGCCAAAATGAAATGAACGGCATTGACGTCCAACAAGACATGATCACGAATACATTTTGTTGGTGGAAAGAATGTACCTTTTAGACCGAACTCATGCAAAAGAGGTAAAACGTAGTCATAATGGTCCGAGTATCCGTCATCGAAGGTTAACCAAACCGCATTATTTGGAAGTTCATGTTGGCCCTTTTGAGAAGCAACAATATCCTGACCCGTCACAACCCTACCTGATTTATCGAACAATTCCAGATGCTCTCGGAACCGATTTACCAAAAGGCCTTTGATGTCGGGATACCGTGATCGCGAAAGTTCACGGACGTAATGATACATTATGATATTGACTAGATTGGCCATTGCTACGTCTGTTGACTTTCAAACTTCGATTGAACGGCATCAACGTTTATCAGCGTTTCAATACTATCGTCTGTAATAGGCAAACCATGTTCGCTTTCCAAAGCAATCAACAATCGCATGTGGGCGAGACTATCCCATTTTGGATGCACTCCGAGGGCGGCATCATCTGAAATATCGGCGACATCACATTCCAAAGCCAGCGCCAATACAGATTTCGCTCGATCATTTGACATCTTGGTTCTCGTGCCCCTGTTTTGAAACGGTGAGTAGTTTTTTTGTTGTATACTCAGTGATGGCCTTCAGGTCGACCTTGCTATTTTCATTGCGTGGAAAGTGCCCAATCGTCAGTATGCCCGAAGGTTGGGCGTATCTATCCAGCATTTCGGATGTCTGTCGCAAAACCTCCTGAACGGAAGTCGTGTCCAAGTCTTTTCCTTCGATCACGGCAAAGATGCGGCCCTTAATTTGAACTGCAACAGCATTGCGACCCGTCACTTGGCAAACGGCATTTGCTATGCTGCCTAATTCTACGCGGTGCCCCCGGATCTTAACTTGGTTATCCTTGCGTTCGATGAAATAAAGCTTGCCGTCGATCCACTGACCCAAGTCGCCAGTGAAATATACACGTTCAGGGCCGTCCCCCAAATCAATCGTGCGAAACGACGCAGATGTGCGTTCGGGGTCTTGCCAATACCCATCCGCCAACTGTTCTCCAGCGATAATAATTTCGCCGTCGGTGTCAGAGATATCTCCGTTTTCGTCCAGCAATACCAATGTGTTGCCACCCAACGGATGACCCAAGGAGATGCTTGAGATCCCAAGGTTGTCCAAATAGGCGCAGGTGATCGTCATGTCCGTAACGGCAACGGTGGCTTCGGTTGGGCCATAGCTGTTGTGTATTTCGGCGGTTGGTGCAGCAAAGGATAAGGCTTGTACTTGCCGGGGCAACAAGGGTTCGCCGCAAAACGTGGCCAGCCTAAGTTTTGGCAGACTTGCCTCGGGCAAATCACCGGCATGCGACATAAAATCTACAACGCTCGGCGTGGAGTTCCATACAGTCACGCCTGCGGACCGGATCGTTCGGGCGGGGAACATTTTGTCCAGTGCACGGACGAATGGAACTAGAGTTGCTCCAGACGTCAGCGCGCCGAAAATATCGGCCACTGACAAGTCGAACGCAATGCTTGGATGTTGGGATATGCGATCTTTAGGTGTGATAGAAAGCGCCGCAATCCACTTTGCCACATAGGCAGCATGGGCACTACGTGAAATGGCAACTCCTTTGGGCGCACCAGTCGAACCTGACGTAAAAATAACGTAAGACGGGGCGACGCTATCGACAATGGTCACCGGTGCAGAAGGAATGACCAACTCGGGATTGAAAATTAGTATTTCGGTTTGAAATGTGCTTTCTGAAACGATGACATCCGGCGCGAACGCAGCCATAATCATATTGTGCCGCTGTGAAGGGGAGGCAATGTTTACCGGTGCATAGGTCGCACCGCAAACCAAAGCGCCAAGCATTGCAGCGTAGGTCATCGTGCCCTGTCGTAAATGAATAAGCACTTTGGGTTCGTGACCAATTGCGGAAAACCTGCGCGCAAAACCAAAAACCAAAGCTGCAAAATCTTCGTAAGTGATAGCGCCAGATACTGGATCGTCGACAGCAATGTTTTGAGGGTAGCGTCCCACCACCTCTGTAAACGCACGAGCAATTGAATTTTGGCTACTCATGACTTGAATCCATTAAGAACGAGTTCGGATTTTCCTTCAGGAGCGTATCACAGACCATCGTATAATCGTGTAGTTTCATCATGCGGCTGAATCCGGCTGGCGCTTTTACAGTAGTCATCTGATTTTTTCCAGAAAGAATTTGCTCTGGAATTTTGATATTTTCGAACTCCCCGCTATTTCGGGCATAATAGCGCACATCTACTTTCTCGATGTATCCGTTCTTGTTTTGGCGCTTTCTGGGTAAATGATGCCATCCACGATAAGGAACGCCTATGTTGGCCATGGCATGGAATACTTGAGTTCCCGCTTCAATAAATCCACACCCTAACAAAACCAATTTAAAGTCATGCGAGGATAGCCAAGAAAAATCGCTTTTGGGGCCAAACGAAACATTGCCTTCAATTTCCAACAATTCCGCTGCTTTATCTCCAATGGCGCTATGATTGTGAATAGGGCAGGCGCTGCGAACTGCGTTTGGTAATTTCCGCACGTATTCAGAAATAACACCCATATTCTGCGATGGAGTTGCCTGCGGATCGTAAACATCGTCTTCGGAAAGCTGAAAACAGTAGGTGGGGACGACGATCGTGGCAGTGTTGCCGACAACCTCTCGTAGTCCGTTGTAGGCGCTTGAGGCCCCCCCGGGGACCAGTGCAAATGACGTAAGTTTGCTGTGCAGAATGACATCATCACCTTTGCGCAACCCAAGGGCGCTGAAATGGTTTGCAAAGTCAGCGGTAGAAAAGATTGTCAGCGACATATTGCGGCCTCGTTAATATCAATCAGGCTTCCTTGCGTGAATAATCATATATTCGTGTTGAACGCCACTGAACATCATACCGTAGGTCCCGCTGTCTAACACTTCGGTTCCCGCAAACATAGCCTCTACGTCACTGTGATCGTCAAATATAGTCATGACGGCGCCTTCTTGCGCGCCAGCGGCAGCCCCCAAAGTCCGGGACGGGCCGTCGCCCGGCATCGAAATCCGGTACAAAAGGTCGTTTTTGGTGGGCGTGGCAAACCAGATAAAGCCACTCGGGGACATGCCTTTGATCAACTGCGAGATCGCCGCGGCCATATCCGCTGCGGGCGCGTAGCAGAGAGCAAGCCAAGAGACGACGTTGTCATATTTCGGCAGTTGTGGCTCCAAAGGCTGGGATGGATCAACCAAATGGCAAGAAGGGTTGGTTGCGCCAGCCTTTACCAACCTGTCGCGCGTTACGTCCAGCGCGGTTTGTGAAACTTCGGAACACGCGATGGCATGCCCTGCTCTGAAAAGGCACTCAGCGTTGTTTCCTGACCCACATCCATGGTCCAAGGTAATTCCTTTAATCCCAGACTGGGTTTCGGTGCTCCGCATCAATCTGACAAAAAATTCGCTCGGGTAAAGCATGAAGTTGCCATGTAGATAGATGTCATCCCAAATTTTAGGGCTTATGGTCATACCATTGATCCTGTTTTTTTCGATGTTATTTCGGAGTTTAAAAATTTGGTCAAACTTGATCGACCGTTTGGATCCAAAGTCGAAAACTCTATTTCTGGAGTGCCTGCGTCACTATTTAAAATGTGCAGGAAGTCATAAAAATTCGGCACTTTTGGAATGCTGTCTAAAACGCTTTCGCCAGCTTGGCGCAGTCCGGCACGTGGCGCATAGTTGTAGTACCCGCTTTTGTCTTCAAACGTCTTGCCACAGCGGGGCTGTGGCGAGCTGGTCCAAAAATAAGGGTTTGAATTCAAATCCACCCCAGCATAACAAATTCGCCGATACCCCAATCCCAATCCCAACAAAGTCGTGCGTGCAATCGAGCCTACATTTGCAAACGACATGTTGAAATCCGGTTTTTGAAATGTCGCCGGTCGCACGATTTTTCGGTATGCGCGTTCATAGATCCCAAGATCACGATTGGCGGACACGCTTACCCGTTTGTAGTCATGTATGGTAAACTGTTGACGAAGGGCATCTAGTTGCGCATTTTCGTATTTGCTTCGCTTCTGAAACCAAAACACGGCTGTTTTCCCGTGTTTTTGCGCATTCGACTTGTAGGCGTCTAAAATATGGGGGTCAGGGATGTATTCGAGTGACGCCAGATCGAATGCAATATCTGCTGTTATGGCCAGGTTTATGCAGATCGAGGTGCCAGACTCGATCAGTTCGCAATCGGCATTGGACAAATCGCACAATGACCCACCGGTGCCAACAATGTAAAAAATGTCAGTAGGGGTTCTACAGGAAAATTGCCGAATATCAGCATCACTTCTTCCTCGTACTGACACCTTGGTTCCCCAATATCGAAGGCGCGTGATTGCGCCATGCAATACACGTGTAAACGGTCTGGTAATGATTCTCGACTGGCTGCCCATAATGATGTTTAACAGGATAAAAATTGAAATGCGAGATCGTTTCACGTCAGGTTCTCACCTGTACTTATAGCGGCCAAATTCTGGCTCCAACGCTCACATTTTTAGCTGTTTTCCTTGGCGCCTCTTTGAAAATGCAACAGGGCGATGTGGCGCGATAAGTTTGAGGGTGGGGAGCCAAATGCGGTTGACCTTGCCAACGCTAACGTCTTTAGCTAGGGGTCCACGCGCCAAACAGGGGGACGCAAGCGATGCTTTGGTTGTATCTTTTGTTTGCAAAAATATCGCGCCCGATCTGGGGGTTGGTTTTGCGCCGACGGATGAAGCGCGGCAAAGAGGACCCTGTGCGCTACGTCGAGAAACTGGGCCAAATCGCAACTCAACGACCAGCCGGAACAGTGCTTTGGGTGCATGCGTTGTCCGTGGGCGAAGCATTGGGAGTGATGACCGTTTTACGCCGCTTAGGGGAGGTCATGCCCGAGGCCCATTTTGTGCTAACAACAGTGACGCTGACATCTGCCCAGACGTTTAAAAAAACTGGATTGCCGCCACGGGTAATTCACCAATTTCTACCCGCCGACGCGCAGGGCCCCGTGAATACTTTTCTGGACCATTGGAAACCTGATGCCGTTGCCTTTGCCGAATTGGACCTGTGGCCGTACATGTTGCTTCAAGTGCGCAAACGCGGTCTGCCGTTGATGATGATAAACGGGCGGGTCACAGACCGCAGCATAACGAAATACCAAAAACAGCTTGGGGACACGCGGCGCATTTTGGCGTCGTTTGATCAGTTCCTCGTGCAAGACGCGCGATCAGCTGAACGGTTGAAAGCCCTGGGTGCACCCGCAGACCGGATCATGACCGTCGGATCGCTCAAGGCGGCGGCAGATCCGCTGCCAGATCTTGTTGGACCGCGGCTTACGTTTGAGGTGGCCTTGGCCGGACGACCCGTTTGGCTTGCGTCTTCGACCGCGACCGCAGAGGAGGATCAACTGTTTGCGGCCCACGCCTTGGCGCGCAAAAACATTCCTGATTTGTTGTTGGTCATCGCACCTCGTGACATCAAATTTGCGGATCAAACGCAGGCATTGGCGCAATCCACCTTTAACCATGTAACGCGGCGCAGCACTGGCGTTCTCCCGACGTCCGACACAGAAGTGTACATCGCTGACAGCTTTGGCGAAATGGGCCTGTGGTGTCGTGTCTGCCCGATCGTCTTTATTGGCCATTCAATGCCCAACTGCACCCCTGCGTTGACAGGCAAAAACCCGTTTGAGGCCTTAGTGCTGGGGCAGATGGTCGTCCATGGGCCAGATTTCGCCAATTTTGTCGCGATCTATGAAGGTTTGCTGGCCGTCGGCGCAACATGTCAAATCCAAGACAGTACTGATCTGGCCGCCAGGGTTGTTCAATCATTCAAGGATGCCCGGTGGCGCGCAGGCCATGTCGATGCCGCCCAAAGCATTATCTCTGATGGTCGCTCAGCCATTGATCTGACACGCGGTGTGCTGCAGCAGGCAGTTGCAATCTCGCGCAACGCTTCCTAAAGATACTTGTGAAACCGAAGGAGTAGATGATGGAAAAGTTGCGGGTATATATTGGCTGGGATTCACGCGAAGACATCGCCTACCAAGTGGCTCGCCAGTCTTTACTGCGCCATGCCACGATCCCTGTCGAAGTTGTTCCAATCAAAGTGCAAGAACTGGTAGATCATGGCCTTTACAGCCGCGAAATTGACCCCTTGGCGGCGACAGAATTTACATATTCACGGTTTTTGACCCCACATTTGGCGGGTTATGACGGCTGGGCGGTGTTCTGTGACTGCGATTTTCTGTTCTTTGGTGATGTTAAGGAGCTGCTGCAATACCAGAACCCAGACCACGCGGTTGCCTGTGTCCAGCATGACTATGCGCCCAAGGATTCCATCAAAATGGATGGTCAGGTTCAGACGATTTACCCACGCAAAAACTGGTCTTCGATGATGATGTTCAACTGCGGACATCCATCAACCAAACACCTGACTGCCGAACGGGTAAACGCAGAATCCGGCGCCTATCTTCATCGGATGCAATGGGCTAAGGACGAGGAAATCGGTGAAATCCCGTCGAGATGGAATTGGCTGGAAGGCTGGAACAAAAAGCCGGAAACCGGTTATCCATGTTGCGTGCATTATACACGCGGCGGACCCTGGTTCGACAATTGGCAAGACGTTGAATACGCCGATGAATGGCGTACCGAAGAAGCGGTTTATCCAGCTAAACAAGGGTAACGCCACAACGTTATCTGGAATTTTTCTGGATCAGCAACATCTC
>JAPKEA010000484.1 GCA_028822275.1 Planktomarina sp.
CATTATTCAGGGAAAAGTATGGGAAGCTTTTGATTCAGACCAGCAGGTTGTCCTGCTAATCGACGAAATCGACAAAGCGGATATCGAGTTCCCCAACGATCTATTGTTAGAGCTGGACAAAATGGAGTTCTATGTTTACGAGACAAAGGAAATCATTAAAGCTAAAACACGACCTATTATCATCATTACCAGTAACAATGAAAAAGAGCTGCCAGACGCCTTTTTGCGTCGCTGCTTCTTTCACTATATCGAATTTCCAGATCACCTTACTATGGAAAAAATCGTAGATGTTCATTACCCAAACATCAAAAAGGAGTTAATAAGCCAAGCCATGGATATCTTTTTTGATGTTAGAAAGATCCCTGGTCTTAAGAAGAAACCTTCGACATCTGAACTAATTGATTGGCTGAAACTGTTGATGGCAGATGATTTGCCTGAAGAAATTCTAAAAAATAAAGATGCTAAAAATGCGATCCCGCCTCTTTATGGCGCGCTACTCAAAAACGAGCAAGATGTTCACTTACTCGAAAAATTAGCTTTCATGCATAGGGCCAAACGTTAATGCTGATTAATTTCTTTATGGCATTGAGAGAGCAGAAGCTGCCGGTATCCTTTACCGAGCTGTTTGCCCTACTCGAGTGTCTGAAGCAGAATATTGTATTCGGTAATGTTGAGGATTTTTATTTTCTGGCCAGAATGTGCATGGTCAAAGATGAAAAGAATTTTGATAAATTCGATATTGCTTTTGCTAAATATTTTGAAAATGTCGATATCCTTGACGATCTCTCGCTTTATGAGATTCCAGATGACTGGCTCCGAAAAGAATTAGAATCCATGCTCAGCGAGGAAGAGAAAGCGAAGATTGAGGCACTGGGTGGATTGGAAAAACTTATGGAGGAATTCCGTAAGCGAATGGACGAACAGAAAAAGCGACACGAGGGTGGTAATAAGTGGGTCGGAACTGGCGGCACCTCGCCTTTCGGTGCTTATGGATACAACCCTGAGGGAATCCGAATCGGACAGGAAGGCGGTCGCCAAGGCAAGGCTGCCAAAGTTTGGGATAAACGCACTTATCGCGATCTAGATGATTCTGTTGAGATCGGAACTCGTAATATTAAGATGGCATTGCGCAGGCTGCGTAAATTTGCTCGTACCGGGGCCGCTGATGAGTTAGATATCGGTGACACAATATCATCCACAGCCAAAAATGCTGGGCTTCTCGACATCAAGATGGTTCCCGAAAGACATAACTCAGTTAAAGTCCTGTTGTTTTTTGATGTCGGTGGGTCTATGGACCCGTATGTGAAACTCTGCGAAGAGCTTTTCTCAGCTGCCCGAACTGAATTTAAACATCTCAAATACTTCTATTTCCATAATTTTGTTTACGAGTCGGTTTGGACTAAAAGCCAGCGCCGGCATGCGGAGACAACGTCCACGTTTGACATCATTAATAAGTTTACTAAAGATTATAAAGTGATTTTTGTTGGCGATGCAACGATGGCTCCTTATGAAATCACCCACGTTGGGGGCAGTATCGAGCACTATAATGAAGAAGCGGGGTCTGTTTGGATAAACCGACTTGCTGAACATTTCGACCATATGATTTGGATTAACCCCACCCAAAAAGACTATTGGGAACATAGTTATTCAATAGAGGTAGTTAAAGAACTTGTTGAAGACCGCATGTTTCCTCTTTCCGTTAAAGGGCTTGAAGAAGCGATGTCACTGCTAACGAAATGATGCACTTATGATTGAACAACTAGGCGAAGACCTTAGACCCGAAAAATTCTCATCACTTGTTGACGTGCTCGATTATATTAGAAAAGAGCACAGCGGGCTGCCAGCGTTTAGTTGTTTTAAGCAGACTTTAAGCTATGGGGAAATCGATGAGTTAAGCAGTCGTTTTGCCTCCATGCTGCAGCAAAAAACCAATTTAAAACCTGGTCATCGGATTGCGATTCAGCTTCCTAACGTACTTCAATTTCCTATTGTCCTCTATGGTGCACTCAAGGCCGGCCTAATAGTCGTGAACACCAATCCACTGTATACGGCAAATGAAATGTTGCACCAGTTTTGCGACTCTGGCGTAAAGGCCATTGTCATTTTGGAAAACTTTTGCGATAAATTGGAAGAGGTTTTAGATCGCACTGAGATTGAGTCAATCTTCGTCACAAAAATTGGTGATTTCCAGTCTGCCTTTCAAAGCCGCCTTATGAATTTTGGCATCAAGTATATAAAGAAGTTAGTACCTACTTATTGCTTGCCGAAAAGTCATTCTCTGACCGGTTTGAGTAAATTTGATTCCGCTTATCTTAAGCCGGAACACCCAGCAAGCGGAGACGATGTTTGTGTCATTCTTTACACCGGAGGCACTACTGGGGTGTCGAAAGGGGCAATGATAAGCCACCGAAATTTAATA
>JAPKEA010000485.1 GCA_028822275.1 Planktomarina sp.
AACAATGACACGACTTCAATCATTAGAAATACTGAAAATGTTGCAATTGAAATTAACAATGCGACGCTCCGTCTATCGGAGATGGGGCGGCCGCTGTTTAACGGACTTAACCTGTCCATTAAAACAGGTGAAAAAGTTGCGATTGTAGGTCGCACTGGATCTGGCAAGACATCCTTGGTAAAAATGATCGTTGGGTTGCTGGCTCCTGAGACCGGAACTGTCATGATTAAGGGATCAGATATTCGTCAATATGCCCGTGCTGATTTGTTCCGCACTGTCGGAACGGTATTTCAAGAGCCATGGCTATTCTCAGGGACCCTCCGAGATAATGTCGCAATGGGTCAGGACGATTGCAGTGAGGAGCAAGTTATCAATTGCTTAAAAGCTGCAGGAGCAGACTTTATCGGAGATGGCACTGGCGGGGAGCTTGATTTTTTCATTCAGGATCAGGGCAGTAATTTATCTGGTGGTCAAAAGCAGGCCGTAATGATGGCACGTGCTCTAGCTTTTAGGCCAGATGTCTACCTATTTGACGAACCAACCAGTGCAATGGATGGGTTAACTGAATCTCAAGTCATCGCTCATCTCAAGTCTCATCTAGTTGATAAGACACTTTTGATTGTGACCCACAAAATGCCGGTAGTTGACATATGTGATCGTGTTTTGGTGATGGATCAGGGCAAGATTGTTGGTGATGGATCGAAAGAATCTTACTTTGAGATTTTGAAAAGCCGTTCCGAACAGAGGCCTAGTTAGATGGGAGCGCAGCAAAACGCCGGATCATCTAAAAGGGATTATTTTATGATCCTAATAGTGTCATCGCTTTTCGTCGTTTTTTTAGTGTGGGCTAACTACACACATTTAGATCTTGTTACCCGAGGAAGTGGAAGGGTCATTGCGGCGGGACAAAACAAAAATGTGCAATCACCGGATAGGGGGACCATAAAATCCTATCTGGTTGAAGAAGGCAGCCTGGTAACTGTCGGTCAAATTATTGCGACTATTAATCCGATTGAAGCCGCAGGGGTCTTAGAGGAAATTGAGGCAAGTCTTTCTAATTTGAAAGTCAGGCATGTTAGATTGGATGCTGAACTCGAGAACCAATCCGTATCAGTCGTTAAACAGTTGAGCAGCGCATATTCAAAGCCGCTTGTGGAAGCCGAAGTGGAACTGATGGTTTCACGCAGAGCGGGTCTAGATGCTGAGTTGAAAACATTAAGCCAAGATCGTGAAAAAACTGAAAAGGCGTTGCTTAGTATAAAAGCTGAAATGTCTGGTCAGAGGGTTATGCAGTCACTTTTGAAAGAAGAAATGCTCGAGATTTTACCTTTGGTTGAGGCGGGCGCACTTGGCAGCGCAGAGCGTTATCGTCTCGAACGGGAAGATACCTCAATCAAAACTGAACTCAAGGTCCTCATCGAGCAAAAAGCGCAAACTGAACTTGAGACCCAACAAATTGCCAGTAAAATAGAAACGGTTCAGCAAGACTTCAAAACCAATATTTACCAAGAACGAGCTGAGGTCATTGGAGAAATATCCGAACTGCAGGCGCGCCTTCCAGCAATCCGTCAAAGATTGAAGGAAACAGAAATCCGCTCGCCGATCGATGGCATCGTAAACCGCGTATTCTTCAATACTGCGGGCGCTGTTGTCGGCACGGGGGAGATTGTTGCAGAAATTGTTCCAACCGGTGGGAGCCTTCTTGTCGAAGCCTTTATTGATCCAAAAGACATTGCTACCGTTGAGCCCGGGCAATCCGTTAAAATTAGCCTTACAGCCTATGATGCAGCAAAGTATGGTTATTTGACTGGAACCTTGACGAAAGTCGCGGCAGATACAGTATTTAGAGAGGATACTAAAACCTCAAATTATGCAGTGAACGCTTCTATAGATAGTGAGATTTTTGAAGATGACCAAACTCCGGTCACGATTGTTCCGGGTATGGTGGCCCAAGTAGACATCATTCGGGGCGATCGCACAATTTTGGAGTATTTTTGGCAACCTATTGCAAAAATTAAAGATACTGCTTTCAGGGAATAATTATTTTGGGTTTTACTATTTTATAACGGCCGTTTCCTGTATTCTATCACTATGACGAACGCCCTTACCGAATATCCGCATATCGATACAATTAAGCTGGCTGCCGTGGATGCAGCTTTGAAACGAATAGATCCCAATGGTTACGTTGGCCTTTATGCAGAAATTATTCGTAAGGAGCTTGAACTGGCTTTGTATGACCAGATTAGGGATAAGCAAAATACCATAGGCTATTTGTGGGCCGACGAACTAACTAAGTTAAATAATTTTCTCAAACGTATGCGGGATAAGCCACCGCCCCCAGAGCGTCTGCGAGCACGCATTTCTGAACTTCATGAAGTGACCTACCACTTTTTAAATGCTCGCCTCAAGATCAGTGGC
>JAPKEA010000486.1 GCA_028822275.1 Planktomarina sp.
ACACTGGGGCTTGTGGATATTGACCAAAAATTTAAACCCACAGTATATGTGGACTTTTCAACTCCATTAAAAAAGCTAGGAAAAATTTCGTCAGAAATCTTAGTAAAATCAAGAGACTTAAAGTCCCAGTATCTTCCACAACGCAGCCTTAAGCCCTTTAGGCGTAATGAACTTTCGCGCTATTGGCGGGAAGCTATGGATTTTAGTCTGCAGAAATAGGTTTAGTGAGGTGCCGCCTAGACCTTTTGATTTTAATTAAAATATCATATCCTCTTGTGAGTATTGTTGAGAGAGCTATAAAATACTGAACTAAAAATAGCAGTTTTGATCCAAGAATAGTTAAGTGGTGATAGTTTTGAAAAACTAGAATTTTCTAATGTTTGATAACTCAACAAATCTTGTGACTTCTAGAACCGGCTCATTTGGCCATAAATGTATTCCCGTGATGAATTGAGTGCGTGGGTTAAAGTGAATAAATTAAAAATTAGAATTGGTAGTTAATTAGTTAATATTTTTCGATCACTGAATATTGGATCCCGTCAAGTGTAATGCCCGCCAGATAGCCAGTTTGATTAAATATCAAAGTGTGCACCTCGGCCAAATCGTCTTGTGTCGAAATGAGGGTAGTAATACTGTTGCCATCTTTTGCATAGCTTAAAGTGCCCTGAAAAGTAACTGCTTTTGAATTGAGCAACTCGTTTAATTTTGCTTCGGTCATTACGTACATGACTTGACTGTATTGCTGGCCTCCAATCTGTGGACCTAAGTTGCCACCAGACATGCGGATGCGCCCTAGGGGTTTGCTATCTCTAAAAATGAAACCTTCGGAATAATTTCCTCCCACAAACAGCCCAGCCTTAATCGCTTTTGGGAAAACAATTTGTGCTATCGATTTGGCTCGAATTTTTGGAATTCCAACCCCTAGTTGATCAGCAAGATTTAACGTTTGCCTGCCGTCATTTAAGTTTACGGTGAGGTCGTCTTCGACCTGAGCTCGCGTAGAATTGTATTGTTCAGAAAGGTCAGTACAGGCGTTTAGTAAAAAGACTATTAGAAAAGGAGTTAAAGTTATTTTCACAGAAGTTCTCCATATTTTTTCTATATTTAACGTAACTGATTACTTGCTAAGTGCAAAGGACTGCTGAAAACCATAGCTGGTAAGATTAATAAATATTATATTTATCAGCTGTAGTTAGGTTGTGCCAAGCGTATTTTGTTGAAGCTGGGCCTCACCCGTTAACTTGGTACTGGTACAGTAGGCTAGAATTTGCCATGATTAGCTAAGCATTTGGGAGTGTTATTGATGCGCTTTATTCTTGTTGCCATAACTTTTTTTGGACTGACCCAAGTGACCTCCGCAGAAAATATGTCCAATGACAAGATTAAGGAACTGGCACTTGAGGCCATATTGGAAAACCCAGAGATCATCATGCAGGCGGTAGCCATCCTCCAACAACGTGATAACGAACGGGCGACATCTGGGGCCAAAGCGGTGCGTCTCCAACTTGAAAATGACCCAGGCTCACCAAACTTGGGAAACCTAAAGGGAAATGTAACCGTTATAGAATTTTTTGATTACAATTGTCCTTATTGTCGGCAGGCCGGTAAAACGGTTCAGGCTTTGATAGCCTCTGATCCTAATGTTCGGGTAATCTTTCGTGAGTGGCCAGTTTTGGGTGAGGGGAGTATTTTTGCGGCTCGTGCTGCATTAGCGTCTCGTATGCAAGGAAAATATGAGGAATTTCACTGGGCTTTGATGAACGGAGAGGGCCGTGCTACTGAGGCTAGTATACTTAAAGTGGCACGTGATTTGGGCCTAGATATTCCTTTGCTACAGATTGATATGGCGTCCCCAACCGTTGACCTACACTTAGAGCAAAGTAACACTTTGGCGCGTAGTCTGGAATTTACGGGTACTCCAGCTTTCATTGTTGGCGACAAGACGGCACCTGGAATGATAAGTCTAGATCAAATATCCAGGCTAGTGGCTGTTGCTCGTGCTGCAGACTAAGCATTAACTTCAATCTTTAAGGAAAACGTTGAATATGCGTCAGATGCGCGCTCTTAACGGGAAACTTTTGTCACCCTATCTGGCAAAGCTCACTAATAGAACCAAATTCTTGATGGTCCATCCTCGGTCCTGGAGATATAGCGCAAACCCCTAAACAGAGTTGGCATGCCATGACTACTTGTTGTGAACCAGTATTAATTATGTGGCCATGAAATGGAGAGGATCTCAATTCTGTCCCAATTTTGTGGCCAGAAGATCAGAGCATGATCCCAGAAGGGGCTTCACTAGAGACTTGAAAACCTAATGAGATCTCCACGTCCGACGCGGGGATCCCGTTAAAGATTAATCGTCCTCGGGTAACGCTAAGTTAAGTACAACGGCTAGCAAGGCTGTTGGCGCC
>JAPKEA010000487.1 GCA_028822275.1 Planktomarina sp.
GACTGAATCGCACGTCAGAAGTCTATATGGAATGTGGGGTCGGCGCACCGCATACGCCTGAGCCAAAATTGGTGGCTTTAGTTCGTAAATTGAGCGCATAACAGCCAGTGATCACGGCAATTGGATGCGTGTTCTTATTGGTTTGGCAGCACTAGTAATTTCATAAAATGTTCCTACTTACCCCATGGGCAGAGTAATTCGACCTGTTGGCGTCCAAGTCTATTCAATGTTTTTATATTATCTGTATAAATCTTCTTAGTGTCCACAACGTGAGCCAGGGCTTTGGTCATTTGAGATTGACGCAGAAGGTGTATGGTTGGATAGGGTGAGCGATTAGTAAAGTGGCTAAGCTCGTCAGCAGTCACACCCTGAAATTGATATTGGGGATGAAATGATGCTAATTGTAAATGCTGTGTCAGGTCTGCCTGCTCCAAGAGCCGCTGAAACCAATCGAGTAAGTCGAGGTAATCATCGAACACTTCTAGGCCTCGAGTAAACATGAGCAAGCTAGTGGCAACTTCATTTTCGTCAGCCCCAAGCAGGCGCTGTAACTCATTAACATAGAACTGCTTTAGTTGTGCGTCTGTGGTGGCATCACAAATAGCGTAATATATTTGGTCTTGAGCTATCACACTATAGGAAAATGGGCATAGATTTAGTCCTACTACCATTTGGTCAAGCCATCGACGGGTATTTTTGACTATGTCTTTGTGAGCTCTTGATAGTGTTTTAGGGTCATACTTATTGATACGTTGGATCCTTTCTTGTTTACATAATTAATGAAATTACTGTGACCATATCTCTAGTGCATTTGCAAAAACCATATTCATCGAATCGGCGCGACTACAGACTTCCATTTTCATACCATTCCCCACCATTGGCACAGGTGTTTGCACTATGAAGGTTCTTTAACGCAGTGTTTTGTGTCGCATTGGCCGGCTACAAGATCTACCTTTCAGTTCGGGCACTCCCAAATCTGAGAACCCCTTTTTTCGAAAATCTCTGACTTAGCCCATATCTGTTATTTGGGTCTGTCGCCTTTTACCGTTACGCGCCTTCCTTTGCGCTCCTCTGGCCAATAATCCCATATCGCGCGGTGCATACAGCAACGATTATCCCAGAATGCCATATCATTGAGCGTCCAGCGGAAGCGTATTTGATACTTAATATGTTCCGCGTGTTCTAGCAGCATCGCAAGAATTGCTTCACTTTCTGTGTCAGCCAATCCTAATATTTTGGTGGTAAAAGTGCGGTTTACAAACAATGATCTTTTACCTGTGCCGGGATGGGTCCGCACAATTGGATGAACAGCTTCTGGACAATCGATGTCGGTATCCTTTCTCCCACGATCATTGTATCTACCCTTGTAAATGTGCTCCGAGCTGTGGAGCGCGGACAAACTGCCGATCATGTCTTTGATTGGACCAGACAAATCGTCGTAAGCAGCATACATATTATTGAACATTGTATCGCCACCGCATGGCGGTGCGATATGTATTTGAAGCATCGTACCCAGTGGAGGTGTCTCATCACAAGATACATCAGAGTGCCAAAATTCTCCGTTAGCAATTTTTGAATCTTTGGTCGCATGGATTTCAAAAACTTCAGGATGACCTGCCATGGTTGGCGCTGCTGGGTGGGCATGCAAAGGCCCGAAACGTTTGCCAAACGCTACATGTTGCTCTGGCGGCACTTCTTTTTGTTCTTTGAAAAACAGTACCTGATACTTTAGAAACGCATTTTCGATCTCTGCAAATTGATCATCAGGAATGTTCTGGCTTAGGTCGACTCCATATATTTCTGCAGCCATGTTTGGTGAGAAAGGTTTAGCTACAATCAGCTTATAATCGTTTGGCTTTAAAGCTACCATAAGAACTCCATATCTATTACGTGGGTTACTTCGCAATATATGTTTAATATAGGCGTAAGTAAATTTCGATAAAAGTAAACAAAATATTGCTGATTAATTTAGTAAATATTTACTACTTGCTGTACCATTAAGGATTATTGCACTGATCACTGGATTAGTAAGGTTACTTGCCTTTGCAACGCATTTGCTGCCACTTAGGATACAAGGGCCAGTGGCCTACGGGCAGATCTATGTACACAGTCTGTTATACATATATAAGTTTTTTCTAATTATTACTAGCAAAGGGGTTTGATGTGAGTGGGTGTATAAGAAATTTTGGCCAAGTATTCTAATTGGCTTTCGGCAAACCCATCGCCTCTGCTATATCCAAATAACGAGCTAGAAAAATTTTGTCGGACATTAATCCTAGGTATCTTTTGACGGATGAAATATTAAAATCAGGATTGATCAAACGTAATTCTTTTATCTTTTTTTTACCGCTGTTCATATCACCCTGAAGGCCCTCTATAACACTAAGGGCGACTAATGCTCGTGATT
>JAPKEA010000488.1 GCA_028822275.1 Planktomarina sp.
TCAGCCTTTGTTTTCAAAGCGAATCCGCGGATCGACGGCAACGAGCAAAAGGTCAGAAATGAGGGTTCCAATAAGACCCAAAGCGCTTAGGAGCATGATGATACTCCCCGCCAAATACATGTCTTGGCTTTGCAATGCTTTAAGCAGTACTGGACCAATTGTGGGTAAGCTTAGAACTATAGAGGTCAGCGTTGCACCAGAAATAATTGCAGGCAACAAATAACCAATCGAGCTTATGATGGGGTTCAGAGCAATACGAACTGGATATTTGATAAGCAGTTTCCGCTCACCTACCCCTTTAGTGCGTGCTGTTATGACATATTGTTGGCTCAACTCATCAAGCAGCGAACTGCGTAGAACCCGAATAACCTCAGCAGTCCCCGCCGTGCCGATTACAACGACCGGAACAAGAAGGTGTTTGAGCAAGTCAATGACCTTACCAAAACTCCAACCTTCAGCCGCATATTCTCTGGAAAACAAGCCACCAGGGCTCCAACCAAAATAGGTAAAGGTTAAATACATTAGAATTAGTGCAAGTAGAAAATTGGGCGTTGCTAAACCTAAAAAGCCAAAAATAGTTGCAATATAATCACCAACAGAATTTTGATGGGTGGCAGAGTAGATACCTATAGGTATGGCGATAATATAGACCACCAATAGAGTAGTTAGGGACAAAATTACAGTTACTGCCAATCTGCTACCAATCACCTGATTCACAGGCCGATTAAGCATAAAGGAGTCTCCCATATCACCCTGTAAAAGATTGCCCATCCAATTTAAATACTGGATATGAAAGGGTTGATTGAGACCGTAGCGTTCACTTAGTGATTCTATGGCATCCTGATTGATAGGGATCCGCCGTGCTTCAAGATTAGCAATATAGGTGGAGAGATAGTCTCCCGGTGGTAACTGAATGATTGCAAAAGAAGCAATTGAAAGAATAATCAACAGCACGATCATGTAGATAATTCGCCGTAAGATATAGCTAGCCAAAATTATAACTCCTGCTAATCATCAAGGCTAAATGACAGCGACCACCTGCAGGTGGTCGCTGTACTAACTTTACACAGCACTATTTAATGTAGAGCTGCTCTGCTTCAATGTTAAGATCGCCAAACCAAATGGCACTGCCAAAGTAACCTGACGGTACATTACCCACATTATTTTTAGCGATTGCCAAGATTGGCATACCACCGACGACACCCTGCATTAGCAAGTTTTCATAATGGAAGTCAAAAATTTGCTGGGACATTTTGATGTATTCAGGTGAGCCAAGCACTGTTTTAGAACGTGCTTCATTCCAAGCAAACAGATCTTTATAAATCTGTGGTGGTTCCTCGCCAGGAATGACGCCACCATCAAAATCATCGAGTGTACGGGTGCCTTCTTGAATCTGAACATCAGCCATCAGCCAATCACCCCACAGGACCCCCCAATTCAGGTCGTGGCTGCCATGTGCCCAGCCTTCGCGGTCAATCATGTGCTGGCGGGCTTCTGATCCAAGTAAAAACGCTCCAGTGTTGATCCCAATGAGATTGCCGTCACGCCGTTCTTGGTACAGCGAGGACTCTGAGAGACTAATTTCGGTCTTTAATCCAGCAGCTCGCCAGTATTCTCTCATAAGCTCGATGGCGGATATTTGGGTAATGTCGCCTCCCGAGGTCTTACCTTCCATCGTCAGTGTGAAAACTTCACCATCACTGCCAAGTCGCCAACCAGCACTGTTCCTAGCTTCCAACCCAACCTCGTCAAGAAGCTGATTGGCACGCTCTATATCATAGGCATCAGCAGGGTTTTCATCCCACTTGGACATGTGAAAACTAGTACCAACAACGGGAAATGCCATTTCTTCACCAAGTCCAAAGAACACGAGTTCGTTGACCTCGTTAGCGTCAATCGCTAACGAAAGCGCTTGCCTAAAGCGAAGGTCTTGAAAAATAGGGCGCTTAATAGGATCATCTATGGTCTGGTTAACCGCAAACGCTGCAGGCGCATTACCTTGCATGCGAAGCTCTTTCGTAGTGTAATCTCCTGCTGCCTCATTCTGCTTATAAAGTGCATAGTTATCAACACTAGCGACTCCGTAATCCAGATCAACTTCGCCTGCAATAATCTTGAGATTAATGGTCTCTGCATCTGCAATGCCAGTCACGATACGGTCGATATATGGTAATTGCCGCCCTTCTGGATCAACTTTCCAGAAATAAGGATTGCGCATGTGTACTTTGGTTGTGTCCGTTACTTCTGTGAGCATCCATGGTTGCATGGTTGGGCGAACAAAACCGTCATCGATAACATGGGAATATCCATTTTTATATTCCCAACTGTGGGCGTTAAAGGCAGCCTCCCAGCTATCGTGGCCAAGTTTGGCAGCGAGTTCACTAGCTTCGGGATTATAGTC
>JAPKEA010000489.1 GCA_028822275.1 Planktomarina sp.
AACATACAGCTGAATAGTTTTCGATTTCAATCCTTTGCTGAATCATGCGATCGCCCCCCCCCCCATTCTGAGCGACAAGAATGAAGACACGGCCAATTGGTTGAACAATTAATCAGAAAATCGCACATGAGGTGTGGTTTATGTTTATATATCTGCATAACCCTAAAAATTATTACCAACCACAAGCCCATATAACTGATTTATTGTAAGCTTGAACTGACCCGGCGGATCAAGCCCCAAAAACACATAAAATATGCCAATCCCAGCTGTTGTTGGCACATGAAAACCCTAATGAAACATAGGCTATCGATGTCATGGCCGATCAACTGGCAGACGGCAGTTCGACACGAACACAGAAGGTCTCAGACAAATTTAATCTCAAGGGCTTGGGCTGAAGAATACGGCGTTCGGCTTGACCATATCCAACTTGATAAACATCTGTAGAACACCCATACTTTAAGCATCAACTGTAGCGTAGGCGTCGAATGGCTTAGCCAATGCATCTGTGAAACAGATTGAACAGGCGCAAGCCCGGGCGGCAACATGGCTCTGGAGTTACAATACTTTTACACCCACATAAGTACCAGCGCCCCCACACCCCCAATGAAACCGCAATTAACCGGATGAATTCCAAGGCCAAGCCCAACTAAAAAGGGAGCTCACTTCAGAAGAATTATGACCTACTAAACATCGCAACTTACTCGCTGGCGAGGCTGCTTTGTTATATTTTCAAACATCATCTGAGTTGAACCTCAGTCTGAAAATTTAAATCCTCGAAACCTGGTTGCTTTTATATTGTTACATTTAGCAACATACGCCGCAAAGCCTTTGTATGGCATAAATACTTGGGGTTTTCCTAGAATATTGGCCCCTAGATACCAAGAATTGCAACGCGGGTAGAGTGTTCCATTAGCAATCTCGTTAACATGTTTTGTCCAAGCGAATTGTGCGTCCGGTTCGACCTCTATGACTGGTTTTTTTTGCTCACGAGCACTGTTCAGGATGTCTGACACCAACTCCACGTGATGCGCAATAGAGGGTAACATGTTGGTGAGAACCGACGGACTTCCCGGACCAGTTATTGTAAAGAAATTCGGAAACCCTGCCACAGCGATACCTAAATAATTTTGGACCCTCTTTCCATGCATCGCTTAGTGTTTTACCCGCTTGTCCTTGAATATTTATTCGATTCAATGCGCCAGTCATCGCATCATATCCAGTCGCAAAGACAATGACGTCCACGTTGTAGCTCACCCCCGCAACGACCAACCCCTCTTGCGAAACACGCTTAATCAGCGTGTCTTTCAAACTTACAATTGAGAAGGTTTCCCGATTGAAGGCGTCATAATAATCGGTATCAACATAGAGCCGCTTGCACCCAACCATTGTGCTTAGCGTTAACAAAGCCGCCTTATGTTCATCGGTCACAGTCTCTAAAATTTTTTTCCCGCGAATGTAATCTGCTGCAGTTTTATTGGCGTCTTAGTTCGTTATCAGATCATTGAATGAGCCCATAAACGCCAGACCACCGTGTCTCCAACGTTCATCAAATAATGCCTGTCTTTCATTTTCCGAAACGTCAAACGCGGACAAATTATTCGGGGGATAGAAAAATCCTGATCTTGTTTCCTAAGCTTTTTCTCTCAAATCCAAATAATTACCCTTAATTTTCTGCACTTCGTCTTTATCAGCCAACTGCGTTCGGGCAGGCGCAGAATAGGTTGCTGTCCACTAAAATACGGTGAGCTGCTCGGCTTGCTCTGCAATGATCAGCATCGATGGAATTACAGAAGAGCCAGTGCCCACTGGCTGCCACCCTTTTTCCCGAAAAATCAACAGGGTCATGAGGCCACTCACCAGTATAATAAATGTCACCGGCGAAGTGCTCTATACCCTTGATTGAAGGTTTGTTTGAGACAAAAAAGCACTCTGTCGTCATAATACAATAGGCTGTGGTATAAGTCTGTCCACCCTCAGAGGGAACAGTCCAGAATGCGTCGGTTTCATTGTAAAAAATTGATAAGACACGCGTGTCAAAAGAGATGCCGCGCCTCAAGTCAAAGCGATCGGCAACATGATTGACGTAACTGAGAATTTTCGGCTGATAAGCGTATTTTTCAGTCCAGTTCCATTCCTGCTGTAGATCAGAATCAAATTGATAAGAGTATTCTTGAATTGCCACATCGCACCGCGCGCCTAGATAGCGGTTCCATTACCACGTGCCGCCGACATCGCTACCGGCTTCTATAACCCGGACTTTATATCCCATGCCGCACAGCCAGTGCAGCAGCTACATACCCGCAAATCCGGCGCCGACAACGATGACGTCAAAATCTAGTTGATCGACCCCTTGTGTCATTGCGCTGTGAACCCTCCATCAACGACTAAGCTGCT
>JAPKEA010000490.1 GCA_028822275.1 Planktomarina sp.
GGTCGATCAGTACCAGCCCACGCTGGCCTGGCGTCGTCGGTTTATACGACTTTAGTGCCATGCTTTCTGTCTTCCGTTTGCTTCGGCAACCCCGAAGGGCCACTGGTGTTTAGGGCCCCGAAGGTCCCCGTTTAGATTGGGCTTTCCCATACGCCATGAACCCCAGACGAATCTTGGGTGGATAGCGTTGTCGGCTGATAGCAGGGGGGGTGGAGAAGGGCAAGATCCTAATGTTGCTGGTGACAACGCAGATTTTAATTTAGTTCAAGTTCTCCCAACACTTTATGACTGAAATTTGCTGACCATGGTTTTACTGGGACTTTATTACGGTTCATGGACATTATAATTTAAAAAATAATTTTCTAGACATCAATATAATGGACAGTAATTTAACAAAAAAGCCCCACTGTTTCCAGCGGAGCCTCCTTTAATATTCAGCTGTCCCTTACAGTCCGGTTGAGACATCAATTGTGTTACCTTCTTCCAAAGTAACATATGCCTTTTTAACATCGCGGCGCTTGCCCAACATACCGCGAAACCGCTTAGATTTACCTTTGGTAATGGTGGTGTTCACAGCTTTCACTTTCACACCGAATAGGTTTTCAACCGCTTCCTTGATGCTCGGCTTGTTGCTGTCTATCGCCACTTCAAAAACAACGGCGCCGTTTTCAGACGCCATGGTTGTTTTTTCTGTGATGATTGGCTTGCGGATTACATCATAATGTTCTGGTTTCGCGCTCATTTTAAACGGGCCTCCAAAGCTTCAATACCTGACTTCGTGATCACCAAAGTATCACGCTTAAGGATGTCAAAAACGTTTGCACCCATTGATGGCAAGATATCCAAACCCTCAATATTTCGTGCAGCTTGAGCAAAGTGATCATTGACGGCAGCACCATCAATTATCAAAGCACGCTTCCAACCCAAGTTTGCAACTTGTTTTGCAAGAATGCTTGTTTTGCCTTCTGATGTTGCAGCGTCTATTATAACCAACTCACCGGCTTTAGCTTTTGCCGATAGCGCGTGTTTGAGACCCAATACTCGCACTTTCTTGGGCAACTCATGCCCGTGACTGCGAGGTGTTGGACCCTTGTAGATACCACCACCACGGAAGATTGGAGCAGAACGAGCACCGTGACGAGCGCCACCAGTACCTTTCTGGCGATAAATCTTCTTAGTGGAGTATTTCACTTCTGAGCGCGTTTTCACTTTGTGTGTGCCAGCCTGCGCATTGTTACGCTGCCAACGGACGACACGGTGCAAAATATCTGCACGTGGCTCAAGACCAAACAGAGCATCATCCAGATTTACAGAGCCGGCTTTTCCGCCGTCTAATTTTATGACATCAAGTTTCATGCCTCACCGCCTTCCGAAGGAGTTTCTGCAACAGGAGCTTCGACCGGTGCGGCTGCTAATTTAACGACTGTTGGGTAAGGAATGCCATCCGGCAACTTCTTCTTAACAGCATCTTTGATTGTAACCCATCCACCCTTGGACCCAGGAACAGCACCTTTGATCATGATCAAACCGCGATCTGCATCCGTGCGGACAACTTCCAAGTTTTGAGTAGTAACTTTCGCTGCACCCATATGACCAGCCATTTTCTTACCTTTAAAAACTTTACCAGGGTCTTGGCACTGGCCTGTAGAGCCGTGTGAGCGATGGCTGATAGAAACACCGTGAGAAGCACGCAAACCTTTAAAGTTCCAGCGCTTCATGGCACCCTGGAAGCCTTTACCAATTGACGTGCCTGACACGTCAACCTTTTGACCTTCTAGGAAGTGTTCAGCTGAAATTTCTGCACCAACCTCAATCAAGTTTTCCGCAGAAACCCTAAATTCAGCAACTTTGCGCTTTGGCGCAACGTTTGACTTTGCGAAGTGACCTCGCATGGCTTGGCTAGTTCGCTTAGCTTTTGCAGAACCTGCACCCAACTGAACAGCTGTATAGCCATCGGATTCAGCGGTGCGTTGTGCCACGACCTGTAAACCATCCAAAGACAAAACAGTCACTGGAATCTGTTGTCCGTCTTCCATGAAGAGCCGGGTCATGCCGACTTTTTTTGCAATTAATCCAGAGCGCATCTGTTTTTGCTCCCTAAACTGAAATTTGAACATCAACACCGGCGGCCAGGTCGAGCTTCATCAGCGCGTCCACAGTCTGTGGTGTTGGATCAACAATATCAAGCAGGCGCTTGTGCGTGCGGATTTCAAATTGATCACGAGATTTCTTGTCAACGTGTGGACCACGCAACACAGTAAACTTCTCAATCTTGTTCGGTAGCGGGATAGGACCGCGAACCTGTGCACCAGTCCGTTTGGCGGTGTTGACTATCTCTTGTGTGGACGCATCCAGCACACGATGGTCAAACGCTTTTAGACGAATGC
>JAPKEA010000491.1 GCA_028822275.1 Planktomarina sp.
CTACACCGACCCGTTTTCAATTGAGCGGCGACTTGAGGATGATGTCATTGTTGGTGGTCTTTGCGGCGTTCATCAGCATGTCCGTATTGGACAAGGAGCAATAATAGGCGCCGTGACTATGGTCACCAACGACGTTATCCCATTTGGACTGGTACAAGGTCCACGTGGTGAATTGGATGGCTTAAATTTGGTTGGGTTAAAACGTCGTGGCGTGGCGCGCTCTGATATCACTGCACTTAGAGCGGCGTTTCAAATGCTTGCTCAGGGTGATGGAGCATTCCAAGAACGTGCGAAGCGATTGGGTGATGAGACTGACAGCACCTACGTACACGAGATTGTTGAGTTTGTATTGGGCGATAGCGGCCGGTCTTATTTGACGCCAGGTTGATCAGATGTTGACTATAATCTCTGGTCAAGGTGCATTGCCGGAACAAATTGTTGAAGGGTGCAAAACACGTCCTATAGTAGCGTCTTTGGAGCAGTTTCCACCAGATAGTTTACAGTCAGATATTATATTCAGACTTGAGACGCTTGGAAGTTTTTTTCAACAACTAAAAACGTTGAACGTCAATCAAGTCTGTTTTGCAGGCTCTATACGTCGGCCAAAAATTAAAATGGAGTTGGTTGATAAAAAGACGATGGGCATGGTCCCGAGTCTGCTTCAGTCAATGGATCAGGGAGATGATAGTGTTCTTCGGACAGTGATTGCGGCCTTTGAGCAAAACGGTTTTACAATTGTTAGTGCCCAAGAAGTTCTTCCTGAGCTTTTGCCAAGAGTAGGAATTATATCTAAGCTTGTCCCAACTGAAGCTGATGTCCGAAATATTAAACGCGCGACAGATGTTTTGCGCGCTCTAGAAAAATTGGACGTTGGCCAAGGCTGTATAGTTTCTAACAATCAAGTATTAGCAATTGAAACATTTGGCGGAACTGATTGGATGTTAAACAGTCTCAATAATCGCACTGATGATTGGCCCTATGGAGGTGTATTGGTCAAAGCCCTTAAAGCGGGTCAAGATTGTCGTATCGATTTACCAACAGTGGGTCCGGATACAGTTGTTCGTGCTGCTTTAGCAGGTTTAAGCGGTATTGCGATACAAGCAGGTGGAGTTATTTTGTTAAATCCTAAATCTGTAAGGGAGCTTGCAGATTTGCATGGAATCTTTGTGTCTATCTTCGAGCATACACTTTGAAGGTTTTCATAGTTACTGGCGAAGCTTCGGGTGATCGCTTAGGAGCAGCATTGGTTGGCGGATTAAAGCAAAGTATTCCTGATATTTTGATACAAGGCGTTGCTGGTCCAGAGATGAAAGCTTTGGGCGTTCCTAGTTTATTTGAAATGTCTGAACTGTCAGTGATGGGAATATCAGAAATTTTTCCCAAATATTTACATTTAAAGAGTAGGTTGTATCAAACAGTTCAAGCTATTCTGATGTTAAAACCTCACGTCTTAGTAACAATTGATAGTCCAGATTTTTGTCTACGTGTCGCTCGCGCTGTAAGGGCTGCGGATCCAAATATTAGGACAGTACATTATGTAGCTCCAACGGTTTGGGCTTGGCGTCCTACGCGTGCTAGAAAAATGGCTAAATTTATAGATCATGTATTGGCTTTATTCCCTTTTGAACCTCCATACATGGAGGCTGAAGGCATGGCCTGCGATTTTGTGGGACATCCGATTTCAAGTCTACCAGAAATTAGTGCAGCTGAATTAGAGTCCTTTAGAAGTGAATATGGAATAGATCCAAATAAAAAATCTCTATTGGTTTTGCCGGGATCTCGAAAATCTGAAATTTCTCGACTAATGCCTCGTTTTGATAAAGTTCTTCGACATAAAGCGTTTGCTGACATTCAACTAATTTTTCCTACATTACCGCATATCCATGATCTATTGGTTGAAAAAACATCGGCAATTGAGCAATCAAAATTTATCTTTTCAGGGAATGGAAAGTCACAACTAAATGCTGCGCGACAGCGTTTTGTAGCTTACTCCTGCGCTGATGCGGCTCTCGCTGCATCTGGGACTGTTTCGCTTGAATTAGCAGCTGTTTCCACCCCTATGGTGATAGCCTATGATATGGGTTTATTATCGCGCCTGATTATTGGTGCTATGTTGCGTGTGGACAGCGTGACTTTAGTAAACCTTGTCTCGGATACCCGGGATATTCCTGAATTTATTGGAAAAAGATGTAAATCTCAACTAATTATACCTGCGCTTGAAAAAGTTTTAAGGGTCCCAGGGCTGCAAGCTGAAGCTATGTCTGTAACGATGAATTTACTTGGTCGAGGATGCCCTGGACAAGGTACGAGGGCTGCTGATGCAATTTTAGCCCGGCTTTAATGTTTGATAATCCAACCACCACCCATTACACGACTACTGTTAGGAT
>JAPKEA010000492.1 GCA_028822275.1 Planktomarina sp.
GATTGCGCAAAAATCGTAGACATAAGAATGAACCACAATATTACTTTCATTTTATTCTTCCAACATAAGACAACATTGTTCAAATCCTTAGGATACCTTTTGTCTATAATTTACTCTAAACGATTAGTAATAAAAAATCTTACTTAAAAATAGATGGAAATGGGCAAATTATTATTTCATTTCCCAATAAATGGTTCACTGCCAACAGTGGCCCCAAGTTAGTTTTGAACCACTTCCACTTATGTATACTTCGTTGAAGGGAAATTCGTTGGGAGGTTGATGAGCAAAAAGGTGGACTTGGATATTTAGATAGCCTGCAGTCCCTTTCTCGCCAAAGTTATACCTTGCATAAATTCCATTTCTGTTGAAACCGTAAAGTTCTTCAACATAGCAATTTTTGAAACCTTTGTCGCACTGTTTATGAACGCCAAAAGGTTGATTTAATATTGGGTCTTTTTCGGCACGGATAATAATCGTCTCGTTTTCTTTGTATGAATAACAAGCTTTTTCATTACAGTGATCTACCCTTTCTATTTTGCAATGAAAGTTATGGTTGTCATCACTAAAAGCTGTTGTCGAAAGAACGCAGAATACTGTTGATAGATAATGCGATGCAACTTTCATTTCACCACCTCCAACTTAGAAAATATTTTCTGCAACCTATCGCTTAGAACTTCGTAATATTCATTTGAGTTTTTATCGTATCCTTCCAAATGAAGCTGCACATCAATAGACCGTGCCGCTGCTGTTTCGGCCTCGTAGCCAACAGCATTGAACCATCGGTTTCGGCGCCACTACTGGTGGGCTTTGTCAGGAGCCTGTAACTTGTCACTAGGAGTTGAAGCCACCTCTGGCGGTTTGTTGCCCTCTATAGCCGCAATAAGCTCCCCAAGTTCTGGGAGCAGCCTCAGAAGAGGGTCCAGAACCTCTGGAGCCATCACCTCATCCAGCTTCGCCAGCTCTTGCTGAGACATTGCGCCCAGCCGACCAACAAGTATTGAGGCCACTTCTACAGATGGTTTGAAAGCGTCTAATTTTGGTTCTTCTATCATGGTACAAGCATCTTTCGATTTAAGACATCAATGAGTAAATCTGGAAATATTTGCCGAAGCCTTTTGCTGAGTAAGTTGTAATATTCATCGGAGTTCTTGTCGTAGCCCGCCATATCAATGTCTTGGTCTATTGATCGAGCTGCTGCAGTCTCAAGTTCAAAGCTAGCGGAATTAAACCATGTGTTCCTATAAAACCAATTCAACGCTTTTTGTGGCGTTTCCGTATTATTCCGCTCACCACTCCCACGAGTGGCCGTTGCGTTTATTTCGTTTGATCTGTGTTGCCTCAATGCTTTGCGCATTATGAGGGCAGCTCTCATGTCTGAGACAGCCTCTTTTAGCTTTGGGTGAGCGATTGTGTTTCTGTCATTGGCAGCGTTTTTCAAAACATCTTCGTACTGATGGTATCTAGTAAAGAAGGCTTTTTCCGCCGCATTGTGCGCATCAGGTTCCATGCGGTCCACGCGCTGGGCTTGCTGGGCTTTACGCAACAAAGATAATTTCGCTGGTGCGTTTTCAGTCAAGTTATCCATCTTGCTCCACCAGTCCTTGCAAAACCTCGCTTATGGCATTTTTAACCACGGCAAAATTCTCAATCTTTCTTCCAGTGACCTCATCCATGTAGAGGTCCCGCCTGATTTCAATCATGATCGAGGTTACGGCTTTGTTTTTTCTATAATGCTCAATAGGCACTATCGCGCCTGCAAAAGGTTTATTCAATGCAGTGGAAAACCCTGCTTTACTAAAGCCCTCTTTAACCACAACAGCCAGATTATGGGGCGTGTGGAAATCATCAGTCCCAATACAAATTTCGGCACGATCCGATGTTTGGTCCATCTCGTAGGGCAGTGGGTATTTAGGGAAACTGTGGCAATCAATTATTAATGAACGGTTAGTTTGCTCCAGTTCTTTATTAACCAAAGCTGCAAATTGCACGTGGTGCGGTGCGTAATAGCGATCAATTAAAAGCTGTCTAATCGCGCGGCAATCTTTCAGTGGGTTTTGGTCGTGGGTCTTTTCATAAATGCAGCCCATTCCGCGCGCACTCATTGGCTCATCCGCGTCAATAACGAAACGCTCTGGATCGACCAAAAGGCGCGATACAGGGAAGATGATTTCACTGCAATTAGATTGACTGCATTCGAACAATTCGTCGGTGAAATGATCAGTCATTTTCAGCAGTTCAACGTCCAAATCACTATCTGACAAATGAAAATATTGCAGATATTCTTCTGGAATGTGCTTTTGGGAATGGGGAATATGGAGTAGCATGACTAACTGCCCCCACCCCAATTTGCTATTTTTGGAAAGTCAGATTTCAACGCTGGGACAAA
>JAPKEA010000493.1 GCA_028822275.1 Planktomarina sp.
TCAATCTACAACGCCATTCTGACCATCATTATAAGCCAGACAGGCGATTTCCATTACTACAAACTTACGGCGATGATGTTGCTCCGCAACTTCCGTATAGCTATCCAGTGATGACAATTTTAGCAATGTCACCAACACTTTGGAGGCATGTGATGAACCCAAAAGTGCGCATTTGGCGTGAGAAGTTTTACCCCGAGATTACCGACTGGGAACCGTACCGCGATGGATCACTTCCACTGCCAAAATAACAGTATTTTTCGGATAAATTTTTGCATTATTTGCGCACATGCTGATTTTGGGTATTTTTTCAGATACGTTGGGGCTCTGAGAAATTAAAACAACGGACAAACCGAATAATACCCAGTGAAACCATGATCTAGAGCACACGTAAAAAATAAACTGAGGACATAGCGATAATCATCGGTCATTATATGATCATACTCGTCTAAATCAACGCTATCAGCTATGGCAATAATTAGCGTAACCAGAATTGTGTGAAGCATTGAAAAATAGATGAAAAATAATTTTCACAAATACTTTTAAGAACTCTTCTTTTTAGTAATTCAAGCCAACCTTGTCTTGATTTACTAAAAACAAAAAAACCCCGCCCAAAGGCGAGGCTGAAGTTAGGGCAAGCACGATGCACCCATGTTTCATGGACGCGACGTGGTATGCACCGGCGGTATGCAAGTGTTTATATTAGTGCTTTGCCATCTCTGACCGGATCTGCTGGCGTAGTAAATCAATTGGAACTTTCTGACCGTCGCGCTTGAACTGCCAATAGGTCCAGCCGTTGCAGCTTGGTGCACCTTCAAGGTAAGCACCAACTTGGTGGATAGACCCTTTGATATCGTCCCCAATCAACGTACCATCAGCACGAACCTTGGCCTTGTGACGCCCGTTCATGGACCACAGCTCTTCTCCTGGTCGAAGCATGCCACGCTCAACAAGCACACCGAAAGCGACCCGCGGTTCAGCCCGTTTTGACGTGGACACTTCAAGTGCCTCTTTATCAAACTTGCGGGTGTTTTTGATGCGCTTTTCAGCAACCTTGCGGTAAGCAACCTCGCGTTCAATCCCAATGAAATCACGGCCCAGCATTTTGGCGACTGCGCCGGTAGTGCCTGTCCCAAAAAATGGATCAAGAACGACATCACCTGGGTTAGTTGTGGCAATCAAAACTCGGTGAAGTAATGACTGCGGCTTTTGCGTTGGATGTGCTTTGTCACCATCTTCGTTTTTCAAACGTTCATGGCCTGTACAGATTGGAAGAACCCAGTCGGACCGCATTTGTACACCTTCATTCAGCGCCTTTAGCGCTTCATAATTAAAAGTATATTTGCTGGCTTCGTTCTTGCCTGCCCAAATCAATGTCTCATGAGCATTCGTCAGCCGCTTGCCACGAAAGTTTGGCATTGGATTTGATTTGCGCCAAACCACATCATTTAAAATCCAAAACCCTTGATTCTGCAGTTCGTAGCCCATCCGGAATACGTTGTGGTAAGAGCCAATAACCCAAATCGCTCCATTGGGCTTTAGCAAACGTCGAGCTGCTGCGAGCCATTCTTTGGTAAATTTGTCATAGGCCGCAAAACTATCAAATTGGTCCCATGCATCGTCGACTGCATCAACGAGTGAATTGTCAGGACGGTGTAAGTCACCTTTGAGTTGGAGATTGTAGGGGGGATCTGCGAAAATTAGATCAACTGAGCCCGCAGGCAGGCTATTCATGACTTCAATGCAGTCACCGTCTAAAATAGAATTGAGTGGAAGCGTTGCCGCCTGTGTAAGCGCAACTGCGCCCTTAGTTCTGATCATCGTTTATACTGCCTCATTGCCCGGCGATTTATTCGCTCTATGGTTGGGTTTATTATGGGTCAGAGATGATTCTCTGTCAAAAACTAATTAAATCAATCACTTAACTTTTTATCTTGATACAAGATATTGTGTACAGGTTTGAACGAACGTCTATGGTGTGGGGTCACACCCAATTTTAGCAGTGCTTTTTTATGCACAGGTGTCGGATAACCTGCGTTTGTACCCCACCCATAACCTGGATGCTGTTGCGCCAAGTCCACCATAAGACGATCACGCCACACTTTAGCGACAATTGAAGCAGCGGCGATAGACAAAGACCGCGTGTCCCCTTTGACGATTGTCTGGCTTAGTATGTTCAATCCGCGCGGGATTAGGTTACCATCAATAAGGATAAAATCTGCCGGGACTGAAAGTCCATTAATCGCCCGCACCATCGCAATATGCGATGCGCGCAAAATATTATGGGTATCGATTTCTTCAACAGTTGCTTCAGCAATGGATACATCTGCACAGTCCATTAATTTATTAAAGAGGATTTCCCGCTTCACCGGAGTCACCTGTTTACTAT
>JAPKEA010000066.1 GCA_028822275.1 Planktomarina sp.
CTGAAAAAGTGGCTGACGCTGCAGCTGCTCCGGCTGAAGAGGCACCGGCTGAAAAGGTGGCTGATGCTGCAGCAGCTCCAGCTGAAGAGGCACCGGCTGAAAAAGTGGCTGACGCTGCAGCTGCTCCGGCTGAAGAGGCACCGGCTGAAAAAGTGGCTGACGCCTAGAATTATACGGCTTACTAAAGCGTAATTGGCATTCAAGCATTCAAAAAAAGTGAAACCCCGTCAAACTGGCGGGGTTTTCCATTTTCTACTTTGCCTTTAAGGTAACTTTATGTTGTTGCGCCCCATTCGTTCCCTCATGTTAATTGCAATTTTCTTCCTGGCAGGATATTTTTATGCCCGGTTTCAGATCTCGGAAAACTGCGGCATAGATGGTGGTACAGTTGAGAATGGGTATTGTATAGGAGCGAGCCAATGAGTGAACTAATCTGTGTGGGCTCTATCGCAGGCGCTTTCGGCGTGAAGGGCGAGTTACGGGTCAAAAGCTTTTGTGCAAATCCCTCTGATCTAGCAAAATACACTCCGCTGCTTACTGAAGACGGAGAAAAAAGCTTTGAGCTATCACTTATTGGGGAGATTAAAAACGGCTTTTCGGCACGGATTGTAGGCATCGATACCAAGGAAGCAGCCGACGCATTGCGCGGAGTTTCCTTGTTTGCACGCCGCGAGGATCTTCCAGAGCTTCCAGTTGATGAATATTACTACTCTGATTTAATCGGGTTTGAAGTAGCCGATACAGGCGGTATATTTATTGGAACGGTAAAAACTGTAGTGAATCATGGAGCAGACGACCTGCTGGAAATCAGTATTCCCGGCGCATCGGATACGGCACTTGTGCCTTTCACCAAAATTTTCGTACCTACAGTTGATATGAACGCCAAAAAAATAGTAATTGATCCACCAGAAGGTCTGCTATGAGCGCTAATGAACGCTCGCATGGACGCAAATCGATCCACGCAAGCATAACACCACGCGCTTTAATCGGCGATAGCCCTGATTTAGTGGGGGTTTGGCGCGTAGACATTCTTTCCTTGTTTCCAGATACGTTTCCCGGTGTTCTGGGTGCATCCATAACGGGCAAGGCCCTGAAAGAAAACAAGTGGCAATTGCACACTCATGATTTACGCACCTACGGGGAAGGCAAACATCGGAACGTGGACGACACCCCAGCGGGTGGTGGGGCTGGAATGGTTATGCGTGCTGATGTGCTTGGCCGTGCAATTTCAGATGTGCTGCGTCGGCGTGACCCTTGCCCAATAATCTACATGTCCCCTAGAGGTAGACCTTTGACCCACACCCGCGCCAAAAAATTGGCAAATGGTCCTGGCGCCATAGTGCTTTGTGGCCGATTTGAAGGTATTGACCAACGTGTAATTGACCATTTCCAAATCGAGGAGATAAGCATAGGTGATTATGTCCTGTCCGGCGGAGAACTGGCAGCTCAGGTCATGCTTGATGCATCCATCCGCCTCATTCCTGGCGTTTTGGGCAATCAGGCAAGTACAGAGGAAGAGAGCTTCTCCAATGGATTGCTAGAACACCCCCAATTCACCCGCCCCCCAGTCTGGGAAGGTAGGACAATTCCCCCAGTACTGATGTCTGGCCATCATGGCAAGGTTGCAGACTGGCAAAAACAGCAATCTGAAGAGCTAACCCGGCAAAGACGCCCAGATTTATGGAAAGAATTCAATAAGTCACATAAAACTTAAGTTTATAAGCCTGCAAATCAATGCGCCCCCTTGCCTCGCGGACATTCTCGAAATATACGGCGCAAGTCTGAACCAGAAATGGATTCGGAAAGCTTTAATATTGCTTGGGTCATTGCACGTACGCCTTTTCTTCGGGGCTTGCAGATGGGTTGACGCAAGATAAAAGCACAAAGCAATGACGACCTAAACTCTGGCGGGCACAGTTGTGGACCCGGAAGAAGACCGAGAGCGCTGAGGTGGCACCCAATATTCACGGAACAACCGTGAGAAAAAAGGAGCGTCAGATGAATCTGATTGCACAGCTAGAAGCAGAACAAATTGCCGCCCTCGGGAACGAAATCCCTGATTTCAAAGCAGGCGATACGGTACGTGTCGGGTACAAAGTAACCGAAGGCACACGCAGCCGAGTTCAAAACTACGAAGGGGTATGCATCGCCCGTAACAACGGAACCGGAATTGCTGGTTCGTTCACAGTTCGCAAAATTTCGTTTGGTGAAGGAGTGGAGCGGGTTTTCCCATTACACTCAACGAATATCGATAGTATTACAGTAGTACGCCGCGGCCGTGTACGTCGGGCGAAACTATATTATCTCCGTGATCGTCGAGGTAAATCGGCGCGTATCGCTGAGAAAACAAACTACAAACCGAAGTCGTAAGGAGCGGTACTATGAAACAAGATACTCACCCCGACTATCACTTTATAAATGTCAAAATGACAAATGGCGATATCGTACAAATGCGTTCCACCTATGGTGCAGAGGGCGATCAGTTGGCGCTGGACATCGATCCTTCAGTACACCCTGCTTGGACTGGCGCTACACGCTTGATGGACACTGGCGGACGTGTTTCCAAGTTCAAAAAGAAATACGAAGGCCTCGGCTTCTAATTCATTTCAATACCAGTAATTTAAAAAACCGGTTCCCTAGAGCCGGTTTTTTTATCTCTAAAGGTTGCCGGTGCCAAACCAATAAAATCATAGCACCTATTTATCGATGGCTTTCACTGCCAATCTCAAACCCATACCAGTTGCAAAAAATATAATGATTTTACGGAGTACATAGTGGCGCATATAATTGTTGTCGGTAATGAAAAAGGTGGTTCTGGAAAATCTACGACCACTATGCATGTGGCAACCGCTTTGGCGCGAATGGGTCACCATGTGGGAGGCATGGATTTGGATTTGCGACAAAAAACCTTCAGTCAGTATATAAAGAATCGGGCACGATATTGCTCAGAGACGGGAATTAAACTACGAACACCTCATTATATTGACTTGCCAGAGGTCAACGAAGCCATTCTCAAGCCTGGGTCAAACGTGTTCGATCATAGGTTGTCCTCAGGTATCGCTCTTTTGGAACCAAAATCAGACTTCATAATCATCGATTGTCCAGGCAGTCACACGCGCTTGTCACAGATGGCACATTCTTTAGCAGATACCTTAATAACACCCTTAAATGACAGCTTCGTCGATTTTGATCTTTTGGCCAAAGTAGAAAGTGACGGAAAAACAATCAAAGGTCCTTCTGTCTATTCAGAAATGGTGTGGGGCGCTCGGCAACTGCGCGCTGAAGCAGGAATGAAACCAATGGATTGGATCGTCGTTAGAAACCGTCTCGGCGCGCAAAACATGATTAATAAAAAGAAAATGGGCGCCGCGCTCACCTTATTGGCAAAACGCATTGGTTTCCGGGCAGCTTCAGGCTTTAGTGAGCGTGTAGTCTTTCGGGAGTTGTTTCCCCAAGGCTTGACGCTTCTGGATCTCAAGGAGGTTGGCGGTCGGCAGCTAAACATGTCAAATATTGCCGCTCGGCAGGAATTGCGAGAGCTGATCAAAACACTTAAGCTTCCCAACGTGAAGATTGATTTTTAGAATTTTTTTGCAAAAATTAAGTTTAATCTAACTCTTTTAAGCTGGGCGGGTTACATCCCTTACGTCCACAATTGATAGCCGCTGCCTTCGCTGCGCGAAGTAATAACGTCTGCATAAACTCTTCCGATAAATGTGGTAGAGCATTTTGTGACAGGACCCCATTGGCGCTAAGAAAACTCAATACAGTTCCCATAAATGTATCACCAGCGCCAACTGTATCTACCAGATCGCCTACAGGGTAGGCTGAAACATCAATTTTTTGATTATTCCAAAAAGCAATCACACCATTCTGTCCCTTGGTCACAATAGTCACATGCGCAGATGTTTTATTTAGTAATTTGACACATGCATCCTCGAAGGGAATTTCTGGAAAAATCCAAGTCAGATCTTCATCACTCAGCTTAATCAGGTCAACTGCCGACATCAGTAACCATAGCCTTTCCAAATAAGAGCTACGATCTGGAATAAGAATTGGGCGCACATTAGGATCTAATGTTGTTACAATACCTGCTTTATTTTGGGCAATAAAAAAATCTGTCCAAGCCACCGAGTCTGGTCCATCAATTATAGCCAGCGACGTTAAATGAAAAGCCACCCCCAAGCTTGGAAAATTTTTTTGAAGAAGTGGCAGATCAACTTCACGTTCAGCCGTATCATTACGATAGAACTGGTAGCTTGGTTGACCTTTTTTCAAGGAAACAACGGCCATTGAAGAGGGTTTTTGCGAACGTGAACTTAATAATTCAATGCCATCAGAGACCAAGGCGTCCGCCAAAAAATCCCCAAGGTTATCAGTAGAGATCGGAGTAATGAACCCAACCTTTTGAAGCTAACGACCCACTACTCTTGCAGTATTGTAGCCCGAGCCACCCCGCGCACCAGCAAACATAACGGTACCAGTGTCACGCGTGCTTTCAATCATATCGATCAAATTATCTCCACCCACAACAATCATTACTTCACCCTCTAGTTGATAGACACACACAACATCGACGTAATACCGCGTTATGGTTAAAATAATATTTTAATTTTCCAATTATAATTCCTCAAGTGGCAACATAAAGCGAGTGCCAATTAAAATTTTTGAAAATCAATTCGCTCAACTAGCACTTCAGAAGGCGACCTTGATACTATCTGGGGTTGACCATGGCGGAAATTAGTCGCCAATACGAACCAAAGCACATCCTCGAATTTTGAGTAGTGCAATAACTGACCAAGAGAAAGTTCGTATGACTGATTTTGCCAAAACCCGCGCTATGTTTGATATCCCTGAGGGGATGATCTACCTAAATGGTAACTCACTAGGGCCCATGCCCATAGCAGCACCCGACGCCATAAAAAGATTCTTGCATGATGAGTGGCGCACTGAATTGGTTAGGGGCTGGAATACAAAAAATTGGTTCATGCAGACAAATACATTAGGTGATCGCATAGGTCGCCTTATCGGAGCAAAGCCCGGCTGCACAGTTGTGGGCGACACACTTTCAATCAAGGTTTTCCAAGCAGTAGCGGCGGGGCTAGAATTAGTTCCAGATCGTAAAATTATTTTATCTGACAACGGCAACTTTCCCACCGACCTATATATGGTCGAAGGACTTATGAAGCTGCGAAATGCCGGCTATGAATTGCTAACGCCTGACCCGGAAGCAATGATGGATCAAATTAACGATCAAGTCGCCGTGGTTATGGTAACTGAGGTGGATTACCGCTCTGGTAGAAAACACGATATGTCTGCGTTGATCACCAAAGCGCATAGCGTGGGTGCGATTGTGGTTTGGGATATGGCTCACTCACTTGGTGCTATTCCTGTTGATGTCACATCAACTGATGCAGATTTTGCGATTGGCTGTACTTACAAGTACATTAATGGCGGACCAGGCGCACCGGCCTTCATTTATGTAGCGCCTCGGTTAATCGATGATGCCGAACCGGTCCTTTCAGGCTGGTTTGCGCATGAAGCTCCATTTGCGTTTGACATCGATTTCCGTCCTATGCCCGGCAAGATTGAACGCATGAGAATAGGCACACCGTCCCTTTCTGCATTTTCCTTGTTAGACGCGGCATTGGATGTTTGGGATCATGTTGATATTTTTGAGTTGCAAGAGAAATCCGTTGAATTATCGAACGCATTCATTTCTAAAGTAGAAGCAAGATGTCCAGGCGTTACATTAGCCAGCCCACGTGATCCATATGCCCGTGGCAGTCATGTTTCCTTTGTATTTGAGCATAGCTACTCCTGTATGCAGGCCTTGATTGATCAAGGTGTTATCGGAGATTTCCGCGCACCAAACATAATGCGATTTGGGATCACTCCATTATTTATCAACATGGATGACATTGAACGAGCTACTCAAATTTTTGAACAAATATTAAGTGATAAAACGTGGCAAAAACCACAATTCCAAAATCGCTCACGGGTAACTTAATCTCTGGAGGTGCCATAGTTTTAATCGATGTGTTATTCCCAAATTTTAGGAATTAAACTGTCACATCTTTTTGCACATACGCCCTAAAACTATAATTTTTTCACTGCTAATATGGACCTTAACTGTCATATTGGTTATGGGATGCGCAACGTAAAGAGGACTGAAACAAATGGCCGTCTCAAACGATCCTGATATCATTTACACAACGGTTGACGAAGCACCGCAATTAGCATCAGCCTCTCTACTTCCAATTGTTCAAGCCTTTGCCGCAGTGGCTAATGTTTCAGTGGGGACACGGGATATCTCACTTGCGGGACGGATCATAGCAGCTTTCCCAGAAAATCTTACCGAACAACAACAACAATCAGATGATCTGGCACTCCTCGGTGAGTTGGTCAAAACACCCAAAGCAAATGTAATTAAACTTCCAAACATTTCGGCATCTGTTCCACAGCTTGTAGCAGCATTAAAAGAACTTCAGTCGCAGGGTTATGATCTGCCCAATTACCCTGAAGCGCCAATCACAGAGGAAGAAACACGCATCCGCGCTCGTTTTGACACACTTAAAGGATCAGCAGTAAATCCAGTATTGCGTGAAGGTAACTCAGACCGCCGAGCTGCCAAAGCTGTGAAAAATTATGCCATGGCTAATCCACATTCGATGGGTGTTTGGGCTCCAGACAGCAAAACCTACGTATCAACAATGTCGTCTGATGACTTTTTCAGCAACGAAAAATCAACCACTTTAACAACTGCGCAAGCTGGTAAGGCCCGTATCGAACTTCTAACAGAAAGCGGCTCCGTCACAGTTTTAAAATCAGACGTGAATTATCACGCAGGAACAGTTGTTGATGCTACATTCATGTCAGTAAAAGCACTAAGTTCTTTTTTGCGCGATCAGTATAAGGGCACTAAAAACGCTGGTGTCTTATTCTCAATCCACCTCAAAGCCACAATGATGAAAGTTTCAGATCCAATCATTTTTGGTTATGCTGTAAAAGAATATTTAGCGCCTGTTTTTGAAAAATACTGCGACGAGCTCGAAGTAATAGGCGCCAATCCTAATTCTGGTTTGGGTGCGCTACTAAAAAGTATTGAGCAATCTTCAAAATCAAAAGAAATCATGGCCGCAGTCAACTCTGCTGTGGCATCCAATCCACCTCTCTATATGGTCAACTCCGACAGAGGCATCACCAACCTTCATGTCCCCTCAGATGTGATTATTGACGCGTCGTTGCCTGCTCTTATTCGTGCCGGCGGTAAAGGCTGGGGTCCAAATGGATCCGAGTCAGATACGAACTGCGTGATCCCAGACAGTTCATACGCCCCAGTTTACGACGAAACTGTGAAGTATTTTAGAGAAACCGGCGCTTTGGACCCGTCCAAATCTGGCACAGTGCAAAACGTCGGCTTAATGGCGCAAAAAGCTGAAGAATACGGCTCACACCCAACAACCTTTGAAGTAGTAACCGCAGGTACCGTCCGCATCATTCTGGAAAATGGTGATGTGTTGCATGAACATGTTGTGGAAAAAGGTGATATCTGGCGATCCTCTTCTACACGCCAAGCGCCTATTGAAGATTGGGTTCAACTTGCAATTGATCGCCAGGCACTCGAAAATTGCCAAGCCATTTTTTGGCTGGATGCCAAGCGGCCCCACGATGCTCAATTGCTAAATTATGTAAAACCAATCTTAGTTGCGAAGGGAGTTTCCGACAAATTCCTTATTCTAGCTCCTCGCGCTGCGACACGCCTGAGTTTTGAAACCATTCGGACTGGTGCTATGTCTATTGCAGTGACCGGAAACGTACTGCGAGACTACTTAACTGATCTGTTCCCAATCCTGGAATTGGGAACATCAGCAAAAATGCTTTCAATTGTGAAACTAATGAACGGCGGTGGTTTATTTGAGACCGGCGCTGGTGGATCAGCCCCAAAACACGTCCAACAGTTGATGGAAGAAAACCACCTTCGCTGGGATTCCTTAGGTGAGTTCTGTGCCTTGAGTGAAAGTTTGAAATTCCTCGCGACAGCCAGCGGCAATACCAAAGCTAAAGTTTTAGGTGATGCAGTTGATTTGGCAACACAAAGCATCTTGGATCACAATAAATCTCCAGGTCGGACAGTGGGTCAACCTGATAATCGTCACAGCCACTTTTACTTTGCGAGCTATTGGGCAAAAGCCCTAGCAGAGCAAACGGATGATGTTGAATTATCTGCCCATTTCACCCCAATCGCCAAAGATTTAGCTGAACATGAGGTTGAAATTTTGGCTGATTTAGGGATGAGCCGAGGTACGGCGGTCGACGTTGGGGGATATTTCCATGGCGACAGCGCCAAAACCTCAGTAGTCATGCGGCCATCAGCACGCTTAAACAAAATTATTGGATAAGTAATTAGTAGACCGCCCTCACACCCACATCGATTAAGAACGGGAGGTCACTAAAAATCTGCAGTATTGCTGAGTGATAGGCATCGATATCGCTTATTGAGTATAATTGTTACTTCGCCACTAATGACTATTATTTAATAAAGTTTTAAAGCTGTTGAATGAAAAAACCCGGTGATACAGGTATAGAGGCAAAAACAGCTTTTATAAATGTTGTATTCTAAGCTCCAATACCTATTTATATTTATAGAAGTTTCCGGAGAGAATAATGACATATGCCCCCCCTAAGGTTTGGACGTGGGACACTGAAAATGGCGGAAAGTTTGCAAACATCAATCGCCCAACATCAGGTTCAACACATGACGAAGAGCTTCCAGTTGGAAGGCACCCTTTGCAGCTTTACTCTCAAGGAACACCTAACGGAGTAAAAGTGACAGTAATGCTGGAAGAGCTTATCGCCGCTGGACATGCTGACGCAGAATACGATGCATGGTTAATAGATATTGGCAAAGGTATGCAATTTAGTAGTGGCTTCGTGGATATCAATCCTAACTCTAAAATTCCTGCGCTCTACGACACAAGCACTGGACTTCGTGTATTTGAGAGTGGAGCGATTTTGCTTTATTTGGCAGAAAAATTTAAGGCTTTTATACCTAAAGATCACGCAGAACGAACTGAGGTACTGAACTGGCTGTTCTGGCTTCAAGGGTCTGCTGCATATTTGGGCGGTGGCTTTGGACATTTCTATGCATATGCACCAGAGAAATTTGAATATCCGATCAATCGTTATGCGATGGAGGTTAAGAGGCAGTTAGATGTCTTGGATCAGAACCTTGCAAAGCGAAGGTTCTTGGCCGGGGACAGCTTCACAATTGCTGATATGGCAACTGCCCCTTGGTATGGAGCATTGGTCAAGGGCATCCTGTACAATGCCGCGAATTTTCTAGATGTAAGCATCTACAAAAATGTGACCAGGTGGGCCAATGAGGTTTTTGCCCGCCCTGCGTTCATTAGAGGCCGTATGGTAAATCGTACGCATGGTCCGGATGATGAGAAACTACTCGAACGTCATGATGCCAGTGATTTTGACAACCTTCGCACCAGTCAAAAAAAAGAATCAACTGTATAAGATCTAGAAAAAATTCGAGGGCTTTGCATCACGGTATTCGACGGCCAAACAGTTTTTGACCCAACAACAATAGCCCCCCAAAGGTGAATACAAGAATATAATCTATGATCGGGATGCGCAGCACCTCGTTCAGGTTTCCCCAACCACGGCTTGAATAAACTATCAAAACCATAAAAATAGACGCCAGGCCTATTGCCCAACGCAGGCTGCGGGACAAGCCCAATCCATGCATCTGCGTCATGA
>JAPKEA010000067.1 GCA_028822275.1 Planktomarina sp.
CCCGAACTGAGGCTGAAGAACTACGGTCGTATATTGAGCGGCAAAACACTGGCAGTTAGTCATTATTAGTTTTACCAAGACATCAATGCAGTCTCATCGATCACTTTAGCATCAACCCACGCTCCATCGGGCTGTCCCAGCACGACCTCTTTTTTCCAAAACGGCGCACGTGATTTTAGGTAATCCATCAAATAATCAGCCCCAGAAAATGCATCTTTGCGATGTTTAGACGCGGTAGCAATCATCATAATTGTTTCGCCTGGTCGCAAAACACCAAAACGGTGAATCACAAGCACGTGCTCTAAGTCGAATTTTACTTTAGACGCAGCCGAAAATTTTTCTAAAGCACTTTCCGTCATCCCAGGATAATGTTCGATCAGCATATAATCGAGATCGCCGCTATCATCCCGAACAATACCACTGAATGTTACAACCGCGCCGGAGTATTTCGTAGCCGCCTGAAAAAGGTTTACTTCTTCACTGAAATCAAAGGCAGCATTCTGAACTCGAACAATCATTTTAACCACCAGTCATTGGTGGAAAAAACGCAACTTCTCTCACACATACTAAAGAGGTTGAGAAATCTACAAGGTTTTGGTCGACGGCAACACGCACTGAAGAAATATCTTTGAATGCAGCTGCATAACCTGGGTCACGAAGAATAAGCTCAGCGATAAGTTCAGTAACAGTTTCGGCATCGGTCTCGATAATTTCCTGGCCACGCCCTATCCTCTCGCGAAGCCATGCAAAATATAGTAGGTTGAGTTTCATGCATCATCCTTGCAAATATGGTAGCGCTTTTCGAAAGTAATCAGCCCCACTTAAAACTGTCAGTGCAGCCGCAACCCAAAGAAGGATAACACCTCCATACCAGGTAACCAACATACCCCCATGCAAAAACCTTAAATTCATAAGATCCTCAAGTTTACCGTCCAAAATCTGCCCTATCATCACACGGTCCATTCCAAAGCTTCCCATGCCAAGATAATGTTCAAAAATGCCGACTGCAAACAACATTGCGATCGCCATCATCTGAACAGTGGTTTTCCATTTAGCTAATTTTGTGACCTGAAGCGTTCCAGCAAGTTCTCCCAAGAATTCACGCAATCCTGAAACAAAAACTTCACGGAAAACAATTAATGTCGCCGGCAACAGGATTAAAGGATTAAGACCAAATACGCCTGAGATGACCAACAATGCAATCAATACCATTGCTTTATCCGCAATAGGATCCAGCATCGTTCCTAATTTGCTTTCTTGCTTCCAAGCACGCGCAATGTAGCCGTCAACCCAGTCTGTCAGAGCCGCCCCTACAAACAAGATCAATGCAGCCCAATCAGCAAAAGGCCGTGTAAAATAAAGAAACATAACCCCCAACATAGGGGCTGCGATCAATCGAGTTAAAGTCAAGATATTTGGAAGAGTCATCATATTAAAAACTTAGCTTGCTTCCATCCATGGTTCCAGCGTTATCACTCATAAATCCCATATTAGTCATGTTGCATGATCAATTTATGTTTATTAAAGCAAGCTAAGATCACTTTTGAAAATAATTATAAATAATTTCAGCAACAGCATCTGAAACACCATCTACCACTTTTAGATCATCCAAATGAGCTCGTGCAACCGCCTTGGCAGATCCAAAATGCGCTAGCAACGCTTTTTTGCGTTTAGGCCCAATGCCCGCCACATCATCCAATGGGTTTTTCATGGTAGATTTAGCACGCTTGGCTCGGTGGGTGCCAATAGCAAATCGATGGGCCTCATCACGTAGACGTTGAATGAAATATAGAACAGGATCATTTTGGCGTAATGCTTTAACAGGCTTTCCAGTTCGGTAAAACTCTTCGTTACCGGCATCCCTATCAATTCCCTTGGCAACGCCAATCATATTAATGTCTTCAACGCCCCATTCTTTCATGATTTGACGCACTGCACTCACTTGCCCGGCACCTCCATCAATCAAAAGAAGATCTGGCCATGCGCCTGAATTTCGGTCTGGATCCTCTTTGAGTAACCGTTTGAAGCGACGTCCCAGAACTTCTTTCATCATTCCAAAATCATCTCCTGGAGTAATATCATCCCCTTTGATGTTAAACTTCCGGTATTGAGATTTGATCAAACCTTCTGCCCCAGCTACTATCATTCCACCAACCGCATTGGTCCCTTGGATATGGCTGTTGTCATAAACCTCTATACGGCGCGGAGGTCCTTCAAGGTCAAAAGCCATAGCTAACTCTTGGAGCAACCTAGCTTGCGTAGCTGTTTCTGACATTTTGCGACCTAGACTTTCAGAGGCATTACGATTTGCTCCCTGGACCAATTCCAGCTTTTCGCCCCGCAATGGCACGTTTATTTCAACTTTGCGTCCTAACTTATTACTAAGTGCATCAATCATCAAATCAGGATCTTGAATGGCATCCGACAAAAGCACTAATCGGGGCGGGTCACGATCAGAATAAAATTGTCCAACAAATGCTTGCATAACCTCAGAGACTGAAACGTCACCAACGACCCTAGGGTAGTAGTCCCGGTTTCCCCAGTTTTGATTGCCCCTGATAAAGAAAACTTGTACGCAGGCCTGTCCCCCTTCCATTTGCAGGGCAATAACATCCGCCTCCGAAACACCTTGCGGATTAATGCCTTGAGAGGATTGAACTTGTGTCATCGCTTTAATGCGATCCCGCAACGCCGCTGCGCGCTCGAACTCCAACTTTTCAGATGCTGCTTGCATATCCTGCGCAAGCTCGGCTTGAATCTTAGTAGACTTCCCCGACAGGAACCGCTCTGCATCTTTAACCAAGTGACTGTATTCCTCAACTGTTACATATCCAACACAAGGGGCACAACATCGCTTGATTTGATACTGTAAACAGGGCCGCGTCCGCATCTCAAACTGGCTATCCGAACAGTCACGTAATTGAAAAACGCGCTGCAATTGATTTAATGTCCGGTTCACAGCACCGGCGCTGGCAAAAGGGCCGTAATAATTCCCTTTTTCTTTTTTTGTTCCCCGGTGTTTTTTGATCTGAGGAAAGCCATGTTCGTAACTGACCAATATATTGGGAAAAGATTTATCGTCCCGTAACAGGACGTTATATTTAGGTTTCAGTTGCTTGATGAGGTTTTGTTCAAGAAGTAACGCCTCTGTTTCCGTCTTTGTAGTTAAAAACATCATACTTCTCGTGTCACCGATCATCCGCGATATCCGCGCAGAATGGCCGAGGGGACGCGCATAACTCGATACTCGATTTTTTAAATGCCTAGCTTTTCCAACATAAAGAACACGGCTCTCAGAATCTAACATCCTGTATACTCCAGGTGAGCCATCCAGTCCCCCCAGATAGTCAGCAATCAGATCATGACCCGTAAGAGGCGTTATATTTTTAGTCATAGGTTTTAGGCTTCTCTGTGATTCTGCGCAGGCCTACAGCTTTATCTCACCTACGCAATCGGAAATCTATCTAGGCAATCTGTGGATAACTCTGTGGGGGATATCAAGAAATACCCTTTTTTTCGTTATATTTCGTATAGCTAGCAATTTTACCTAAAATCTATTCAATTTTAAAAAGCCTTATTTATATGATGTTTATAATAAAAAAAATTCAATTGCCTGAAAACAAAGGCTTTAATTTGCGAAAAGGGCGCTGGGACACACCAAAGTGCACAACTTTCTATACTAAATATTATTCAAGCCCTAAAATATCAGGTGTTTGCCACGCTAAGTGTTGCCCGCCATCCACACATAAAAGCTGCCCCGTGACCGCCGGTGCGCGCAGGAAGTACCCCAGTGCTTCTGTAATATCACTGGTATTTGATCCTCGTTTTAAAACAGTAACTTGTCTCTGATGCTCAAAATGGTCCGCAGATTGTCGCGCACCTTGCAGCGTCGGTCCAGGCCCAATTGCGTTAACTCTTATTGATGGAGCCAAAGCTTGTGCAGAGGTTTGCGTGAGAGCCCAAAGGCCCATTTTGGCAAGTGTGTAGCTCATGAAATCCGGCGTTAGTTTTCGAACTCTTTGGTCTAACATGTTTACTATTAAAGCCTGTGCCTGTGGCTCCCCATTGGCATCATCTCGCGCCTCGGGAGCCTGCTTGGCAAATTCTTGTGTCAGTACAAAAGGCGCCCGAAGGTTACTTTCGATATGTCTATCCCAGCTTTCACGAGTAGCACTTTTGATCGTATCATGCTCAAAAATGGAGGCATTATTGACCAGGATATCCAGGCGCCCACCTAGCCCATCAACCGCACGCTTAATTAGTGAAGAAGTTTGATCTTCATCCAAAAGGTCAGCTTGCAAAGCGACGGCATTTTGACCCATTTCTAGTATTGCTAAAACGGTGCTTTGTGCTTCTTGCTCAGATCGCGCAAAGTGAACTGCAACATCATAACCCTGCCCTGCCAAATATAGGGCCATCTCACGACCCAAACGAAGGGCACCACCAGTGACCAAAGCTCTCATATCAATTTCCTTTAGAACAACACTAGTAACAAATATGTCAAATAAATTACGGTCAAGGATAATCCCCAAATTCGGCCAATATTTTGACGGAACAGAACAAATGGAATTAAAATAAGTGATGCTGCTAGCATGACCCAAAGATCAAAATTTAAAAAGTGTGCGGCAATAGGTATTGGGCTCACCAAAGCGGCAATACCAACGATCGCTAGAAGATTAAACATATTTGATCCAATGATATTGCCCAACGCAACATCCGCCTGCTTGCGTACCGCGGCAACAGTCGTGGTGGCGAGTTCCGGCAAGGAAGTTCCGATAGCTACTAATGTCAATCCAATAACTGTCTCCGAGACGCCAAAGTCACGTGCAATTAATTCAGCATTGGTTACTAAAATTGTGGCGCCAATCGGGAGGCCAATAATGCCCAAAATTAGATAAAAAGTGATAGTCCAACCTCTCATTTCCAAGTTAACTCCCTCAAGTGGTTCTGATTTATTATTTTCACTATCCCGGCGTGCATCGCCTAGCTGATCAAACAAAATGAAAGTAAGGAACGTCAGCAAGATCGCGCTATGCCACCAAGTGAATGGCGACAAAAATGCAAGCGCAATGAATAACACAGTTGTAGTGATCATATAGGCAAATGCTTTTCGTGTGTCATATCCAGCAGTGTTAAGTCCCACCGCAAGGGCTGGAAGCCCTAAGACGAGTAAGACATTTGCTATGTTCGACCCTATAATATTACCCACAGCCAAATCAGGAGCATTATCGGCCAAGGCCGACAGGACTATAAACAATTCAGGCGCGGAAGTACCAAACGCAACAACAGTCAAACTCACCATGAAAGGAGAAATGCCAATTCGCAGCGCTAGATTAACGGCTGCTTTCACAAGACTGTCGCCGGCCACCACCAAAATTGCCAGCCCAAACAAAACTAAAATCCAAGCCATTTTCTAACCCTGGCGACGTCCCGAATGGCCACATGAACATGAACCTTTGCCAATTCTATAGCGTCCACATTTGGGACATTTTGCGTTTTCTAGTTTTTTTTGACCGGGGAACCGCAATTTACCAAACATTGCTAAAACAGCAATGCCAATCAGGAAAAAGGTGACAATCTTTACCAACATTTTATCTACATACCAAATCGAGCATATGATGCACGCTCTTCTATATTATGGCTAATATCATTAATAAATTGAGTTCCAAATCGTGAAAGAATTGTTTTCTTTTGACCAAATACCCGCATTCTAACTTTGTCACCAAACTTGTTTTTAATAATGGGGACCACATGACCAATACCATCCACCAAACCGTCTTCGATTGCCTTTTGGCCCACCCAAATTTCACCCGTAAACAAATCTCGATCAGCAAGTTTTTTGCCTCTACGCACAAGAATATAATCTTTGAACGTCTGGTGAACATCTCCCAACAATGATTTCAGGCGAGCTACGTCTTCATCTTTTTGAGGCTGGAACGGATCAAGCATTGATTTTGAGTCACCTGCAGTATGAACGCGGCGCTCGATGCCATATTTCCCAATTAACTGGTCAAGGCCAAATCCAGAAGAAATTACTCCAATTGAGCCCACCACAGACGATGGGTCGACATAAATTTCATCAGCACTCACTGCGAGCCAATACCCACCAGAGGCAGCAACATCTTCAATAAATGCAAAAACTGGCACATCGTTTTCCTCGGCCAGACGCCGGATGCGCGCTCCAATCAAAGAGGATTGAACAGGGCTTCCACCTGGCGAGTTAATCACTAAAGCTACTGCACTTGGCTTTTTCGCAAATGCTTTTTCCAAAATTGGTGCGAGACCTGCGTCATTGAGGCCTCTGCCAGTCGCTATCATGCCATTTAAACGCACAATCGATACAGTTTTACGTTTACTGCGAAAAGGATTCTTTAATTTCATCATTCTGTCTTAAGACACACCCCACCTGCTAACAAGGAGGGGGACGCATATTCAGCTACGGATCCGCCAACCTGTTTTAAAAATCCACCAAATAAAGGCCATACAGGCGAAGGTGAACAAGCTGATTGCCCCAAGACTAATTCCGATGGCAACATCTGCCTGACCAAAGAAGGCCCAACGGAACCCAGATATCAGGTATACGACAGGATTAAACATTGTAACCGTTTGCCAAACCTGCGGCAGCATAGAGATAGAGTAGAAGGAGCCACCCAAAAATACCAAGGGAGTAACGATGAGCATCGGCACAAGATTCAACTGCTCAAAATTTCCAGCCCAGATACCTATAATAAATCCCAGCAACGAAAATGACAAACATGTAAGAAGTAAAAAGCAAATCATGGAAATTGGGTGTTGGATATCTAGGTCGACAAACAAGTAAGCCGTTGCAAGAATTACAAGACCAATAAAGAGGCTTTTGGTTGCGGCTGCGCCCACATATCCCACAACTATCTCTAAAAAATTTACCGGTGCGGACAACAATTCATAAATCGTACCCATGAATTTCGGAAAATAGATTCCAAAGCTTGCGTTCGAAATTGATTGGGTCATCACAGACAACATAATCAAACCTGGCACAATGAAGGATCCATATGGGATACCATCAACATTTTTAATCTGACTACCAATTGCTGTACCAAAAACAACAAAGTACAGGCTAGTAGACAGAACTGGCGAAAGAAATGATTGGAGCAATGTTCGAAAGAACCTTGACATCTCAAAGATGTAAATTGCTCTTATAGCTTGAAAGTTCATGGTGCACGCTCCTGGACCAGCCCTACGAAAATATCTTCTAAACTTGATTGCTGTGTTTGAACATCCCGCATATTAAGACCAGATGTTCGCAAATCATTGAGAAGGCCGGTGATCCCAGTACGGTCCAAAGCGGAATCATAGGTGTAGGTCAGAGACAGCCCGTTATCTGAAAGCACCAGCTCATATTGATCCAATTTTGGCGGTATTTCTGAGCAATTTCGATCCAAATCAATACGAATTTTTTTCTGACCCATCCGTGCCATAAGGGCGTCTTTATCTTCCACCAATAAGATTTCACCACCATTGATTACGGCAATCCGGTCAGCAATCGCTTCAGCCTCTTCAATATAGTGGGTGGTTAAAATAATGGTCACTCCCTGTTTTTTCAAATTGGCCACGGTGTTCCACATATCTTTACGCAGCTCTACGTCAACACCCGCGGTCGGCTCATCCAAAAATAAGACACGTGGCTCATGCGCTAGTGCTTTTGCAATTAATACCCGGCGTTTCATACCACCAGACAATGTCATTATTTTTGAATTTTTTTTGTCAAGTAACGAGAGTGTCTGAAGAACCTCGTCTAAGTAGGCTTCATTTTTCTTTTTGCCAAATAATCCACGCGAAAACCGCACAGAATTGATTACAGTTTCAAAAGGCTCAAGGGCAATCTCCTGCGGCACAAGGCCGATCATGGCACGAACTTTCCGATATTCCGTGGCAATATCCAAACCATCAACGATGATTTTACCCGATGTAAGGCTAGAAACTCCACAGATAGTAGAAATTAGTGTGGTTTTACCCGCGCCGTTTGGACCAAGAAGGGCTATAATTTCACCTTCTTCAATTTCTAAATTAGCCTCCTTGAGCGCTTCAAAACCGCCAGAATAAGTCTTGCAAGCATTCTGAATAGACAGAATTCCCATTATTGCTGTTCCTTTTAAAATTAATTAATTTCATTTCATATAAGGTTCTTATTATGGAATAAAAGAATAGTTTTATTCCATTTAGGTAGGAACCGTAAACCAGTTAACAACTAAATATCCAAGTCGATTTCGCCTGAACGTTCCCTATGCCGCCGTAGCGCCATACAAGCTCAACTATCGCTAAAACACTTTTCGCCCCGCACAATGACGCTGCGAGTACCACTGTCCTTTGTCCGATGCCGCTAAGATAAATGCTAGAAATTGTTTATAGGCTGACAGTCATAATAAAAACAGATCGAATAAACATTATCTCTTTGAGGGCATCCTTTGTTCGATGATTTCAGACCACCAACTGCAGCCTGCAGGTATAGCATTATCGTCAAAATTATACATCGGGTGGTGCACCATGGCGGTATCACCATTACCAACCAAAATATACGCTCCGGGCCTTTCTTCAAGAAAATAAGCGAAATCTTCACCCCCCATTACCAAAGGAGCCTCATCGCACGCGCCAGATACAGACCGCGCCACATCTGAGGCAAATTTTGTCTGTTCAGGGTGATTCACCATGGCTGGGTAACCTTCATGGTAGGTTATCGCGGCCGAGCCACCAAAAGTAGCAGTCGTGCCCTCACACACGGCCTTGACGCGTTGTTCGGCCATGGCCCGCATCTTAGTTGACATCGTGCGCACTGTTCCTTTCATATGAACTGTTTGCGGGATCACATTGTAAGCTTTTGACGATGTCTCAAAAGAGGTAACCGAAACCACAATCTGATCAACTGGATCAGCATTGCGACTAGCAATCGTCTGCAACGCCAGAACTAAGTGACTTGCCATTACAGTTGGATCGATGGTTTCGTGAGGTTTAGCCGCATGGCCGCCAAGCCCCTCAACAATAATGTCAAAAGTATCTGTAGCTGCAAAAAAAACACCGGGACGAATCGCAAAAGTACCAACTGGCATGCCAGGCCAATTGTGCATGCCATAAACCTCTTGAATATCCCAACGCTCTATAATCCCATCATCACACATTTCTTTGCCGCCACCGCCACCTTCTTCAGCAGGTTGAAAAATTACGACAGCGGTACCGTCAAAATTACGAGTCTCAGACAAATATTTGGCTGCCCCCAACAACATTGCTGTATGCCCATCATGCCCGCAGGCATGCATTGCGCCATCAGATTTAGATGCATAATCAAGTCCAGTTTGTTCCTGAATAGGCAACGCATCCATGTCTGCACGCAGACCAATCACCTTTCTAGAAGCAGTCACCGTCCCCTTAATCACTCCAACAACACCTGTACGACCGATGCCTTCGACGACTTCATCACACCCAAATTCACGCAATTTTTCGGCAACCAATGCGCTAGTGCGGTGCGTTTCAAATAAAATTTCAGGGTTTTGATGAATATCACGGCGCCACGCAGTGATATCGTCATGTAATTCGGCAAACCGGTTCTTTACGGGCATTAAGTACTCTCCTATTTCAAAAAAGTTTAAGCCCAAGCTATCAGCCTACACGCTAGCATGTTGTACTCAGCCTAAGATCAACTTTATTATCTTATTAATGGCACCCTTAACTCAACTGTTTCAGCGTAACAACTACAGCCCGCAGAAATGGAATCGTCGATATACCTC